>CAZOEM010000134.1:0-6986 GCA_964578735.1 uncultured Halobacteria archaeon
GTTGAGAGTGATAAAAAAGTGAAAGAAGAAATAGGAGAAGGCAGGCGAAAGCTCGAGAAAGAACTGCGTGCTTTAGTGGGGAACATATTCGTGCCGGAAGCGAAGGTATTTGGGATGGCTTGTGGCTGCGTAGGTTTCGCAGCGGACCTGAGAGGGCTGCATGGCGAGGATGTGGCGGTGTTCAAGGAGAAGATAAATGCGGTTTTGGAAGAGATAAGTCTCTCGGTTGGTGTAAAGCCAGGGTTCATGTATGCCAGGAAGCTACCAGGGAGCGAAGAAGTGGTTACGCTTACTTCGCGTGAATTATGCGAGCGATGCAAGAGAGAATTCGCAGGTTCTAAAGCAGCTCCAAGACCTGACATAGTAGTATTAAAAAAGAAGCGATGACATACAAATATAGAAAAGTTTTTAAAGGGAGAAAAAAGAACGTTTAACTATAACAACAAAAACTTCACTTTCATGTAATAGAAGAGCTCAAATTATGTTGTTTGTCGATTACAAAAATAGGGCTGTAAACAAAGAAAGAGGGGGAAAAGAGAGAGATGGGAGAAGAGAAGGATATATTTATAAAAGTTCGAGGTGTGAACAAACAGTTCGAAGGTAAAACCGTGCTGAAGGATGTAAATCTGGATATAAAAGAGATGGAGCCGTTAGGATTGCTTGGTAAGAGTGGTGCCGGGAAATCCGTCTTACTCCGTATGCTCCGCGGCACCGAGGAATACGCGCCGGATAGTGGTGATATAATTTTCAGGTTGGCGTATTGCCCTTCCTGCACGTGGATAGAGGGCCCAAGCAGGGTAGGAGAGAAGTGTCCAAAGTGTGGTGCCGAGTTTGAATTTAAGGAAGTAAATTTCTGGCAGGATACGAGTATGAAGAGGACATTAAAGAGTTCGATTGCGATCATGCTCCAGCGCAGTTTCGCCTTGTATAGTGACGAAAGCGTCATCTGGAACGTATTAGAGGCATTGGAGCGGACAAGATATCCCAAGAGTAAGAGGATGAAGAAGGTATACGAAATCCTGGAATCCGTAAAGATGTTGCACCGTGTAAATATGCCGGACACAAGAGACCTCAGTGGCGGCGAGAAACAGAGGATGGTGCTTGCGAGGCAATTGGCACTGGCGCCGATTCTTCTTTTAGCCGATGAGCCCACGGGTACGTTAGACCACGAGACGGCAAAGGTTGTGCATCGTGCACTGGTAGAAACCACAAGAGGTGGAACAACATTCCTCGTCACTTCTCATTGGCCGTATGTGATTAGAGAGCTGACAGAAGAGACGGCATGGTTCGATAAGGGCGAAATAGTTAAATATGGCCCGACAGATGAAGTGGTGACCGCTTTTGAGAAAGAAGTAGGCGAAATAGAGCGCAATGACTATAAGAAGTTTGGTGATCCAAAGATACGGATAGATAGGCTGAAGAAGTATTACCTATCTGCATCGAGAGGCGTTGTGAAAGCGGTGGATGATGTCTCGTTTGAAATAAATGAGAATGAGATATTTGGTATTGTAGGGCATAGCGGTGCGGGTAAAACGAGTTTGATGAAGATAGTAAGTCATTTGGATGCGGGATCCGGCGGTTCTGCGTGGGTGAGGGTAGGAGATAGATGGTATGAAGCCTCAAAGGCGGATGAAGGTACCTTCGTAAAGGATGGAGTAATTCAGGGTGGCATGACCGATTGGAAATCGCATTTTGTGGGTGTCTTACATCAAGAATATAGTCTGTTTCCGAAACTCACGACGTGGGAGAATCTTACGCACGGTATTGGTCTCGATATGCCCGATGATTTAGCAAAGATGAAGGTAAAATTCGTACTTGAAGGAGTGGGATTCGCAGAAGAAGAGATATCGGAGATACTGCCAAAAACGCATGATGAACTGAGCGTGGGTGAGAAACAGCGAATACTTATTGCACAATTACTGATGAAAGAGCCTAATATTGCGGTCCTTGATGAGCCAACCGGAACAATGGACCCGATAACAAAGAAATACGTTGGTGAGACGATAATAAAGGCGAGGGAGAATTTGAGTATGACTATCGTGATTGTCACACATGACCTTGATTTCGCAGAGAAGGTATGTGATCGAGTAGCGAAGATGGAGAATGGGAAAATAATAGAGATAGAAGATTTGAGGGCGGGTTAGGTTAATTTTACACGGGTATTTTGTTCCCGTATGTATAATAGTTGCACAATAAAAATATGGCGGGCGTGGAAGAAATGGAAGAAATGGAAGAAAAAGAAATAATAGTAAAGCTACGAGATATATGTAAGGAATTCGAGGGCAAAGAAGTTCTGAAGAATGTGAGCGTGGAGATAAAAGAAGGGTCGTCATTGGGTCTACTTGGGCGGAGTGGCTCAGGGAAATCCAGTTTGCTTCATATGTTACGAGGCACTGAAGAATACGCACCCACAAGTGGCGAAATGATCTTTAGAGTGGCTATGTGCCCTTCATGTGGCGGGGTGGATGCACCGAGTAAAGTAGGGGGGATATGTAATAAGTGCGGCGCGAAATTAGAATTGAAGGAAGTGAATTTCTGGAAGGACAAAGAAGCGAGGAAGAAAGTGAAAAGGGCTGTTGCGATCATGCTCCAACGTACTTTTGGCTTATACAGTGATGATACCGTCATGTATAACGTAATACAGGCACTAGAGAGCAGGGATTATCCGGCATCGAAGCGGTTTAGAAGAGCTTATGACCTGTTGAAAGCTGTTAGAATGCTACATCGTATTACCTTCCCCGCAGTTAACCTTAGTGGCGGCGAGAAACAGAGGGTAGTGCTCGCGAGGCAACTTGCGTTAGACCCTGTCTTACTTTTAGCAGACGAGCCCACGGGGACATTAGACTTTGAGACCGCAAAACTCGTTCACAAAGCGCTGTTGGATAGTACAAAGGGTGGAATGACTATGATTGTCACTTCACACTGGCCTTACGTTATCGAAGAACTGACAGAGAATACGTTATGGCTTGATTATGGAGAAGTGGTGAAATATGGTGATTCAAAGACGGTGGTGGCAGAGTTTGAGAGTCAGGTGGGCAAGATAGAGCGCGAAGAATATGTCAAAATAGGCGAGCCAAAGATAAAGATAGATCATTGTAAGAAGTATTATTATTCCATATGGCGAGGAATGGTAAAAGCGGTGGATGATGTCTCACTAGCAATAAATGAGGGTGAAATATTTGGTCTCGTAGGCAAGAGTGGGTCTGGAAAGACAAGCTTATCGCGGATTATCGCTCAAGTAGACCCGCTAACGGATGGCTCTATCCAGATAAGGGTAGGCGAAAGGTGGATAGAAGTGGGGCGTGTGGCGGAAACGGGTGTCTGGCTTGCCTGGAGTGCGACTACGCCGGGAATGGGCGAGCAAGCAGCAGCACGGGTGGTTATGCTACATCAGGAATACTCATTATACCCGGAACACACGGTATTAGCGAATCTATCCTCCTGTATCGGTTTGAAGATGCCCGAAGAGCTTGCGAGGATGAAAGCGAAATTCGTTCTGCAGGGGGTGGGATTCGACGAAGAAGCAACGGATGAACTACTAACAAAAACGCATACTGAACTGAGCGTTGGAGAAAGGCAGCGTATTGCTCTTGCTCAGGTAATAATGAAGGAACCTACAATAGCCATACTTGATGAACCAACAGGCACAATGGACCCGATAACAAAGAAATTCGTTGCCGATTCTATACGGGCGACACGTGAAAACCTTGGAGTGACGCTCTTAATTGTCACTCACGACCTTGATTTCGCTTACGATGTCTGTGATCGGATAGCGCGCATGCAGAATGGTAAAATAACGGAGATAGAAGACTTGAAATACGGTACGGAGCAAAAATGAATTGTTGTAATTTGAGTTAAGGAGCAAAAATGGCGGTAGGTAGAGAGACGCAAGTGCTAGCATGTAGGAAAGGGCAAGGGCTTGGGTTAGGTGGTGGCATTGCTCAGAGAGGGACATTTGCAAAAGCGTGGAAGAACGATGTAGTTGCGGTTGCTATGTCTCCGGGTACAAGGCACGTGCCAAAGCCGGTATGCGAGATAACCACGGAATTAAGGGGTAGCGGCATATCTACCGGTGTAATAGTATTGAATGCCGGTAATGGTACACCGCGTGATGCACCAAGGACTAGTGGACCTGGTTCAACTTTTGGATTGGAGCAAAAAGAGATAGATATAATTGGGCAGCACAAGCTTGCCGTATTACATCATGGCAACGTGAAAACGCATTTTGTCTATAAAGTGCGGTTCGAGTTGAGAAGAATCCCCATTTGCGCTATCATCCTTTGTCAAAGCCCGGTGGAGTTCGAGGAGTTCGAGCAGATAGGAGTAAGCACGAGAAATAAAGAGTGTGAAACGCCGGGTAAAGTCGTGGGTATTGTGAGTGGCATTGTAAGGCGAGAGAGTGTGCCACAAGATAAACTAGACGAAATCGTGAGCAAAGTGAGAATGAGCCTCAGGGAAATAGATAATGGCACTTTACGAGCAGGAGAGGTGGATAAGGTGTAACTTCTACCTATTTAATTTAGGACGCGGATTTACACGGATTTACACGGATTTAAGGGATGTAAGTTATAACTCTGCGTTCGCCCAGCATTAATTAATACTCTTTCTACGTATTTCGCCGTGCTCAAACGAAGATATATAACTAAACAAGTATGAATATTATATTACTCCTTGTAGGTATAAGGAGGGGGAGATATTGTGTTCAAAAAGATTGAAAAGAGAGATGGGAGATTAGTAAAATTCGAGACGGAGAAGATTACAACTGCAATTGCAAAAGCAGGTGCGGTGACCGGCGAATTTGATTATGAGATAGCGCAGAAATTGACCCTTAAGGTTTTGAACTTAGCACAACAGGCGATCCCTCGTGATGTACCAACGGTAGAAGAGCTACAAGACGTAGTCGAAGAGGTTCTATTATCCTCGCCGTATCGCAAAACGGCTAAGGCGTACATTATTTATCGAGAGCAGCATGCGGGCATAAGAGAGATTACTGCCAGAGCGAATGTTGACCTGGTTGACCAATATTTAGAGAAGATTGACTGGCAGGTGAACGAAAATAGCAATATGACGTTCTCTTTACAGGGGTTAAACAATTATGTGTCATCGGAAATCAGCAAAATCTACTGGCTGATTAAAATTTACCCGCCGGAAATCAGGGAAGCACATTTAAATGGCGATTTCCATATACACGACTTAAATCTTCTTTCCGTTTATTGTGTGGGCTGGGACCTTTTTGACCTTTTGGTAGAGGGATTCAAGGGGGCACCGGGGAAGATAGAAAGCAAACCAGCTAAGCATCTCCATAGCGCTTTAGGACAGGTGGTAAATTTCTTTTATACGCTTCAGGGTGAGGCTGCGGGTGCGCAAGCGTTCTCAAATTTTGATACGCTTCTTGCGCCTTTCATACGCTATGATCGCTTGAGCTACAAAGAAGTGAAACAGGCATTGCAAGAGTTTGTATTCAATCTAAATGTCCCTACACGGGTAGGATTCCAAACGCCATTCACAAACATCACCTTAGATTTGACGGTTCCTGAATACTACGCCGACCAGGGCGTGATTATTGGTGGCAAGTTACAACGCGAGACGTATAAGGAGTTCCAGGAGGAAATGGCGATGTTCAATAGGGCGTTTTTGGAAGTGCTGGCAGAAGGAGATGCAAAAGGCCGAGTATTTACTTTCCCTATCCCCACCTATAACATTTCCAAGGACTTTAACTGGGCGGATAGTAATTTGGAAAGTCTATGGGTACTTACAGCAAAATACGGGGTGCCGTATTTCAGTAATTTTATTAATTCTGATATGAAGCCGGAAGATGCCAGAAGCATGTGCTGTCGGTTAAGGATAGATAATAGGGCGTTAGAAGTAAGAGGTGGAGGACTTTTTGGTTCGAATCCCTTAACTGGTTCTATTGGTGTGGTCACAATCAACATGGCAAGAATAGGATATTTAGCCAAAGACGAAGATGAGTTCATCACGTCTTTAGAACGGTTGATGGTTAGGGCAAAGGAGAGTTTGGAGATAAAGAGGGGTGTGTTAGAGAAATTTACGGAAGAGAAACTTTATCCGTATACAAAATTCTATTTGAGAGGCGTAAAAGAACGGTTTAGTGAATACTGGAAGAACCACTTCTCTACTATTGGCTTACTGGGTATGAATGAAGCCTGCTTGAATCTCCTGGGCGAGGATATTGCATCGGAAAAAGCCAGAGAGTTTAGCTTAAGGGTTTTAGATTTTATGCGTGAGAAATTACTGGAGTTCCAGGAGGAGACGGGGAATAATTATAATCTTGAGGCTACACCAGCAGAGGGGACTTCTTATCGGCTGGCGAAGATAGACAAGGAGAGGAATCCGGAAATAATCTGCGCTAACGAAGAGGAGTATAAGGCAGGGGCGGAGCCGTTTTATACTAATTCTACACAACTACCTGTGAATTACACGGATGATGTCTTCGAGGCGTTAGATTTGCAGGATGCGATTCAGACCAGGTACACAGGAGGGACAGTCTTACATATATTCGCAGGAGAGAGGGTTGAAGACCCTGATACCATTAAGGGGTTAATACGTAAAGTTTGTGAGTCATATCACTTGCCTTATTTCACCTTCACGCCTACGTTTAGTGTATGCCCTTCTCATGGTTATATTGCGGGCGAGCATTCTACATGTCCGGAATGTGGTGCGGAGACGGAGGTATATTCACGAGTAGTAGGTTATCTGCGGCCGGTAAATCAGTGGAACAAAGGTAAACGGGAAGAATTTAGAACTCGGAAGACATTTGTTGTTGAACCGGTAAAACCACTTGAACCTGGGGTGAAAAGGGGGCTAGCGTTGGATTCAAGTACAAAAACAAGCAAAGCTGTTGGTGCCAAGGCCAATTATGTTGAGTATAAGCAGTTGGATTTGATTAGTTTTGGTGATGATGTGGATGAGAATGAGTGAGTGAGTGAGTGAGTGAGTGAGTGAGTGAGTGAGTGAGTGAGTGAGTG
>CAZOEM010000135.1:0-2901 GCA_964578735.1 uncultured Halobacteria archaeon
TGATCCAGGGATAAAGGAAGAATTTGAAGTTTTCTCCCAAGGTCTAAATATTTGCTTTCCCTTACTTTTGTCCTAAGAAAAATTCCTTGGTCAGCATTAAAGTATTTCATAATTCCTGAAAGCCAAAAAAATCTTTCTGCCGTTGAAGCAGTTGCACCAGACTTACAGTCACAAATAATTTGACGTTGATTGAAAGTTTCGTCTAATCGGCTACCCCATACATCAATGTCAGTATATTGGTGTTCTGTCTTCCGTCCATAGGTGTATCTTAGCAAATTTACGTTCCTTCTTGTGAAATATCCTCTATACCATAGAAAACGCATCATTCTAAGTTTTAAATCAAAATCTTTTTCGTTTTTCATGAATACACACCACTACTTTGCATAGCTTCAATCATTCTTTCAAATTCATCTTTTGCGACAATTTTTCCCGCACTTTTTATCTGTCTTTGTTCTGATGTGTAATTAAATACACCTTTTGTTAACAATTCTTGTACTTCCGGTTCATCAACAGTTCCATGAACAGGTTCCTCTCCTTTTAACATTTCTTCTGCTACGTCCATATAAACCAGATTCTCTGGTGTATCAATAAAAATGGGCTTATATACGCCTCCATATGCCTCGCTCTTTTCGTAAGTGCAAATGTTATTGAGATAAAGAAGCGCATATTGTATTTTTGCATAAGGATGAGGCTTAATTCTTCCCTCTCGTAATGATCTAAGTAACAGAACGGGATATTTTATCTTTGATACCTCGGCATGATATTGTCCATGACGAATACAACTAACAATAAGTCTTGCTTTCTCAAAAATATCTTTTTCGGGGTCTAATTCGAACTGTGGAGTTGCCGAAAAAACATATTCATGTTTAGCACCTCCTCGATCTTTAACCCCAACGGACGGGAAAAACCCACTTGCAACCCCTCCGTTCAAAAGTGCAGGCTCTTTTTTAATATTTTCGAAAGGTCTACCAGGATATTTTGATAATTCCTTTGCAAGAATTCCTATTTTGTTGAATTTTTCATCAGATTGACGTTGTAAAAACTTCTGTACATCTTCTAACTTGCCAGCCCAATAAAAAGGAGTCCATACAACCTCTTTGCCCGTTTCAAAAGATTCAAAAGTTCCAAAATAATTTGTCTGTACACCATAATTCAAGGCGTTTTCGAAAGACTCATTGGATACTCCAATTTCTGAAATTAAAGCTTCTTTCGTAGCAGGTTTTTTCGTGAGAAACGAAAGTGATTGAACCGTGGCGATGTCTACTTCAGTTAGGCTTTTGTCTTCCCAAAGTACCCCTAATGAGGCTAATATATCCTCTAAAGGGGGTATTGATTCGTCGATTCTTTTAATTTTAGTTCCCTCTTTATATATTTCAACCCACCCAAGCTCTTCTAATGTCGATAATGAATCCGATCTTACAGTGGCATAATTCTGTTTTATCGCTGCAGATATACTTGCTAATTTTTTTAAATCAAAACTTCCTGCTTGTCTTATATTTACGGCAAGCCTTGCTATGTCCCCAATGCTCCTTGTGGCATATAAATCATAATCCTGTAGGCCTGCTTCTTTGTTTATTAAGCACTTACTCGTTTCAACACATTTAGCAGTTATTTTGGCATGATCCATCTCACTCATGATTATCAATCTGTTAGTTTCCCATATATATATTCTTCGCTAGTGCGTAAATTAATCTATTCCGTCATCTCAAAATACTCATAAGCGTCAATAACATCGAGATACACGCTTAGCACCCTCGTTTCCATAAATAATCACTTGCCATTCAGGGTCCCAGTAGCGGACCTTGTAGCTTTCGGGATATATGGTCTCTGGAAGCGCTTTGCTCGTACGAATATTTTGCTGTATAAAAGAGGTAATCACCAGAATATTAGGCCGAAATAGTCACGCTTTTTGAGATCCCATAACACGAATGGTATTTTCCTAAAGTGTGTTAAGTAGTTCTTTTCCTTGAGGTTGTGGTATCCCACGTCCTTCTCTTTTTGCCGTTTCTAACCAGAGCTCGATGGCGATTTTAACTTCTTCCAATGCCGCTTCTTCTTTTTTCGATTATTTTTATAAGCGGTCTTACCTGATAAAGTTTTGCCTCTCAACCTACATTTTGAAAATTCAATAGCTCCTCCACTGCTAAAAAATCTGTGGATTTTTGTGCTGGGAGTGCAAAATTAAATGTGCACAAGTCTAAGGTCAACAGATGGTGCTATAACCTCTTTGTCATCTATCATGCTGCCGATAGCGCTCTCTTGCCCGTTGCATCTGTGTATACCATTTCTGTGTCTTGCGATCATTAGGTTTAAGTTGTAGGGAACGCTGGAAATGTTGCTCAGCCTTTTCCCATTCATCCTGAAAGCCGTAAGTCCTGCCCATCCGTGCGTGGGCAATACTGTCTTTGGGATTAGAATCGATAGCTAACAACAGATAATTTTCTTCCTTCTCACGCTCATTGAGGTTAGCAAACATCATTGCTAGATCAAAGTAGGTACGAGCACGGAATATAATATCCTGTTCAGCCGTTGCCGCATGCAAATAGAGCTGTTCCGCTTGAGCCCAATTTTTCTGCTTTTTTTCCACGTCTGCCCACTCAGTCCAGCATAACTGATCTTTCGAAGCGACTTCTGTTGCCTTCTTGAATAACCAACGACCTGAGAATTCCTTATCTAAATCACCAATATTATCACACTTTGTTTCCAGTCTCGCCCATGCCTGCCAGAGTGGAGCGTTCTTTGGGTCTGCTTTTACTCCTTTCTGGAATAGCACCCTTGCACGATCGGTATAACTTGCGTTCTCTTCTATCAGTGCCCATGCCTGCCAGAGTGGAGCATGCTTTGGATCAGCTTCTACTCCCTTCTTAAATAACTCCCTTGCCCGGTCTATCTTGCCGTCAT
>CAZOEM010000135.1:3001-6966 GCA_964578735.1 uncultured Halobacteria archaeon
TCAGCTTCTACTCCCTTCTTAAATAACTCCCTTGCCCGGTCTATCTTGCCGTCATCCTTTTCCATTATTGCCCATGCCTGCCAGAGTGGAGCATGCTTTGGATCAGCTTCTACTCCTTTATCAAATAGCTCCCTCGCACGATTGATATCAGTACGATTCCTGGCTAATATAGCATGCATTTGAAAGAGAACAACGTTGTGGGGAAATTGCTTGGATGCGACTTGGAACAGCATATCAGCAAGAGCATTCTCACCACGCAAGATCATGGCGTGAAGCATGTGTCCGATGAGGCTTTCCTGTTCATCCTTAGCGTTGGTAATAATCTCCTCGTAGCGACGTTGTCCGTATAGCTCACTATCGAATATGACTTCTGCGATGAGTGCATGGCGAGTGACTATACTTGCTTGTTTAGCTAGCAATTCCGCAAGCAAGCCGTGAGTGCGTCTCAGCACATCATCATCTAAGTAAGCGTTAGGTAAGAGCCGCTGAAGTAGGTTTCTTGGCATGGAGAGATCAAGGCGATGCAACGCACTGACGTATATGCCGGCACGGCGAACCTCTCGTCCGAAACGATTTTCCAGTGCACCCAACTCCCCATGCACATAGTCCTTGAAGGCACGATTATATTTTGCCTCCAGCAATGCCACGAGCAGTTGCCGTCTCGCCTTTTGACGAAACAGAGCAACCTGTTGCTCGCGGGGCAAACCAGCCAAGGCACCTAAGTATTCATCTGCATGATCATGGTCTGCGCTTAGTTTGTCCAGCAGGGCTTCAATATCATTATCAGTCATCACTTCCAGATCCACTACACAAACATCGGCAACATTTTCTAATGCAGGGTTAAACCCTTCCCACAGAGAACGCACAGCAGCGCCAATTATGACTACGGAACTAGACTCGCGGTACAACCGCTCAAAGAAGCTGCGCAAGTTGTCCGCATCAAATCGTGTGATCCTGTCTATAAGCACAAAGGCGACAGTCTCTTTAGGTAGTTCGCTAAATTGTTCAGCATGCAGCGATTGTGCGTCATCCTTGCAGTAGAAGACCAACTCACAACCTTGCTCCACAAGTTCGGTAGCAAGGCGCATAAGCACAGTGGACTTGCCGTCACCACTCCGCCCTGTAATCAGCATAAAGGGGATGCGTCCCCCGGGATAGTTAGTAGACTTAGCGACCATCTGCCATAGTTTACCAAACTGTTCTCGTGGTGCGTCAAAGTTCTGCACGATGTCGCGCCAATCGGGAATAGCCCCGTTATAGAAATCCGCTGCATCTTTTACGTAAGGGCGGGCATTATCAAGCAATTTTGGGACGCTCTCAAAATCATCCAGACGGTCTAGAATAGGCTTCAGGGTATCTTTTGAGATAGCAGGTTGGGAGCGCAAGAAGTAGGAATCAATCAGTGACTCCTCTTGATGTACTCGACGAACAATCTCATCTGCTTGCCAAATCTCAAGAACAGTATTAGGATACTTCACGTGAAGTGAGTCAAACCATCGCTTAGCGTGCATGTTTAGGTTGATGGGTATGCAAAGTGTCCAAAAATCTGGCTGATGCATCTGTATTACGCGCTTCAGTGACTTTTCTGCATTCTTCTGCTGAGTATGCTTCACTCCTTCACGGAATAATTTCACTTGCCAGACATGCAATGCTGAGCCTTCTTGCTTTCTTTTCTCCTTGTCCGTTTCTCCCACGAAAATATCAATACCCTCATCTCCTCCCGCCCCTTCTACATGCCATGATTGGGGGGAATCTCGTTTCACTAACTGAGCACATAGCTCCTCAAACCGACGCGGATCAAACAATTTGAGTTGCTCTTCCAAAGAAAAAGGCATTATGTATATTTCCTCCGATTTTTACAGTGACAAAAGTGGATTTCGCCTAACTTCCGTAGATCCACCATCCATTTCAAATATCCGTCCA
Source organism: uncultured Halobacteria archaeon (assembly GCA_964578735.1). Lineage (GTDB taxonomy): Archaea > Halobacteriota > Syntropharchaeia > Alkanophagales > Methanospirareceae > Methanophaga. The sequence goes on from CAZOEM010000135.1 coordinate 4,925, forward strand.
TCATGGATTGATATCCGATAGTTGCTTATATTTGAGCTTTGCAATGTTTTTTTCTTCAATGCTTCTTATCATCATTCTCAAACTCCTTGGATAGTAGTATATGTATACGTTTTAAAATCATAAATAGAGTAAGTATAAAAAGAGATACTAAATAATATACAAAAAAAGCCAAGATACAGCGAAACAACTTATCTGCACACCGCTTCTTTTCCTTTAAAGAAGTTGTCACATCGTCTGGAAGTGATATAGCCACCATTAAGCAGTCATTCATTTTATTTACACCTTCATAGCCTATATTTATGCTGAAACTTGGATATAAAGAGCTTTTATTATCGGCTTAAGAGGTTATAAAAATATATTCCCTCTATTTTGTATATGCTAGGATGGATCACCGGTGCCGTTGGTCTTTTTAGACCGTTTTAAATGCATTAAAAAATAAACAACAGACGAAATAAGGGATATGTTGAAAAGAACACCATTCAGAACCTTTTTTGGCAAACCGCTCATTGGGTGGATAAGAAACAAGTCAATTTTGATATCCAGAAAGGAAATAAGCAATAGAATTACCGTAGATATAGCAACCAAAATGCAAAAAGAGATATTAGTATATATCTGTCTTAAGCATGTGGTTTTTAATCTTTTAATGCCCTCTGAGTTCTCCGTTTTTTGGATTATATCGTAAATCAATAGAAGTAGATTAAAGAGTAGAGCAGCAAATATAGACAAGGAAGTCACAAGACCATTTACAATTCCCTTAGTTAGCATGAAGTGGAAATATACAAGAACCCCGCCTATTAAGAAAGGCACAAAGAAAAATAAAATGAAGTCCCATAAACTGTATTTGTCCGTTTCATAATTTTTCAACGTAGATATACTCTAAAATTTCAGTTGATTTCTTTTCACATATATTCCCACAAAAAATGATAAATCCGATCTATATTAGACACATTCAAATAAAATTTTGTTACTCACCAAGGATGAACAAGGAAATATTTATGCCATTCACATCAAAAGAAACTATCTGATATTTTAGAGAGATATATGATCTTTTACGATATTTGAAATGTCAATTTTTTCAATCATTATATCTCCTTTCTTCTTCCCCTCGCCTCAGAAAGATCTTTAAGTAACCGCATCGCTACGTTATCAATACTATCAAAAGAAGGGTGTCCACTATCACTGATCAGGACTTCTTCTGTAATATCGTAATATGCCCTTATTTTATGCAAGTTTGCAAGGCCGATAGTCCTGTGATTTTTATTAATTTCCACTTCAACTTTTACAGTATCGTATTCAAAATTTTGAAGTTCAATTATTCTTCTTAATTCTCTATTGCCATTTAGAAATTCTTGAATCCTTCCGAAAATAGGAAGATATTTGTTTCGCTTAGCAGATGCTATAAGCTCGGTATAGCCTCCTTCTTCTACGTGATCTTGAGTGTCGTAAGCATCAGCAATGTCCTTTGGAATATTGAATCGTATAAATCTTATTTTCGTTATCCTACCATCATGTAAATACTGAGATACCAATTGCTCGGGAATCAGCGGATTTGTCTCAATACTGAAATTAGGGCATTGCGAAGTGAAATAATTATTAAAATCTTATAAAAGAATTTTTCTAATTCCAAATTGTTTGAATCTTTGTAGTATAATAATTCCTTCATCCACATTTCGTGGAAGTGATATTAAAAAATAAAAGGGCATCATCTCTGCTTCGTGTATTTGCCGCTTGTGAGACATCGATCCATTGTTTATATCACACAAATTACTTTCATATCCATATTCTCCTGTTTCAATAATGCTATTTAAGATGCGCTGATTAGAATTAAGACGGATAACTCGCATCAATTTTTTATGGTCATGGTCATGTGCCAAATTATTTTTAAGATTGTTGAGATATCTATCAATAATATCAAAGATATCAGCACCACCAGCGAAATTATCTATTCGAGGAACATACGAGTTTCTTTTCTTATCCTTCACTCTTACACCTTTATAGCGTACATTTTCTCTGAGTCGGACAGTTTTGGATATTATTTATCT
>CAZOEM010000136.1:0-6944 GCA_964578735.1 uncultured Halobacteria archaeon
AATCTGTGTCTATGGTAATTATCAAAATTGGTAAATTATTTACAGGGAGTTCCCTCACATGGGGTACTCGCTGTTTGGAGACTTACCTTTACAACATAATATAAAAATTACTGTTAATATCACTGAGTGTCATAATTGTAGTATTTTAACAGGTGTAGTTACTGATTTAAGGGGTAACCCAATATATAACGCAGAAATCTATTTAGAGAAAGAGGACTATGAGAGTATAGATTACCACACATATCTCTCTGGTTTTTATTCTACGGGTCCATTACGAAATGGGACATATGCCGTTTCTGTTTCCCCTCCATCTGGTGTTAATTTATTTGACAAGGTAATTAGCGCCAACATAATTCAAAATACCACTTTAAACATTACCTTGCAATGTGGTGGTATTTTAACTGACAAAGTTATGGATATGAATGGAACTCCGGTCTATAACGCAAAGGTCTCAGTTAGTGGTCAAACCAGTAGTTATGATTATACGGACATAAATGGGACATATTCAATAATTAGATTAAAAAATGGAACTTACGCCGTTAGAATCACACCTCCAAGCGGGACTAATCTTCTTGAACAAACGACCAATGCCAATGTTACCGCGTGTCAAACAACATATCTAAATAGTACTCTGCAGTTTGGAGGTATTTTAGCCGGCAGAGTAACTTATGAGAATGGAACAGGGATATACGATGTGCGAGTAGGGGCGTCATGTCCAAAATCTATGAGTGAGTACACAAATACTACGGGATATTACCGCATCGTTGGACTATTAGCTGGAGGTTACACGGTTACAGCATCAGCGCCAAGCGGAACTAATCTATTATCAAATTCTACAGCGGCAAGCGTAACATTAGGCGAGACAACATTTATGGACTTTGTGCTACATCCTCGTGAAAATTACCCCTAATCGCATGAATGTATTACAAAAATGAGCAGGAGTATCTATTGTTCTTATGTTTCATTACATGGAAAGGACAAAGGAAGTAGTTCCAACGAGAAGAACTGTCCATGACCTCGGTAGAGCTATAACGCACAAAAGGATCATAATCAGACTTTATCTCGGAGGACAAATCTCACTCCCGAGATCGCGCGGATGACAAAACACTCAGAGGATGCCTGTGATAGGTATATCAGGGCTTTTAATAAGGTTCGCATGCTAGCAGACAGGAAGAGCGCAGAAGAAATCTCAAGGACTATCGAAAAGATCCCTTTCATCATAAAGGTCGTAAAGGAATAGCTTGATATATAGGAGGATATAATAGCAAGTGCTTGAATTGAAAAGTTATTTTATTTCTTAAGATGCTCTAAAACCCATGTACGAATGAGAACACTAGGCTCCTTCCCTGCTCCTTCAGCCAATTTCTTCACCCGGTTAAAGCTCTCTTCATCCAGTTCCACGGTAAACATCCATTTATGCTTCAATGGGTAAGCAAACTTCACCTCTACGGACTCAAATTCATCTGCAAACTCTTCAGTATCATGAGTATCCCAAAATTTCGCTTCTTCATCAACATTCTTAAACCCTGGTATCTTACTCATTTTGCCTTTTCTTGTTGTATATAACAAAAGCCTTCTATTTATAAAGTCTTCCTCGTTCGGCGTCTGTGGCCACTCTCGCCGTAACCACAAAATAATACCCCTTCCCTCGAGGAGCAAGGAAGATGGCAAGGAAACGCCCGGAATAGGTTTGGCCAATAATCCTTAAAGTTTTATTTCTCGCTCTGGTCACAAGGGGGTTGGAGTAGCAAACCTCTTCCACTTCGTGTGGTGAAACATTATGCATGGCAATATGCTCAATGTTCCAATCATTCCACAGGAGTTCCCGAATGTATATCATTTGTTTGGTGGTATTAGTATGTGTTTAGAGTTCGGATTTCTTTTTTCAATGTATATAAAGTATAACTTCTGCCTATTTAAGACGCAGATTTAGACAGATTTACACGGATTTAAGGGATATAAACTATAACTCTGCGTTCGCTCAGCATTAATTATTATAATCAACCCTCAATATATCTAACTGATGCACCCTGACCTCTTCACACCCGGAACATATCTCATCATAGTTCTCCTCTGTCTTACTATTGATGTCCCTCTCACTGTCAGACACATATTCGAGGACAATCTCAACTGGGCGATATTTCGTCTCGCAGAAAAAAATAACCTCCGGGATGTCGAAATTACGAAAATAAATAAATGGGCACCAAAATGTCCAAATTGTGGAAGAAAAATGACACTCATCTTGTATGAGAAGGGTCCCCCAACAGAAAACGAAGTTTTTGGATGTAAATTATCTGATTGGAACCACCCAATGCTTAGCAATAGCTAGCTATTGATTTGCACCCGAAGGGTGCTTTCTTGAAGAGCCAACGAAACCCTTCATCACCGTCTCTTAAACCTCTTCTCTATCTCCTTTTTTGTTAGCCGGATCATTGTTGGTCTACCATGCGGGCAGGTAAAAGGTAGCTTCGCGTTCCTCAAGCCAGCCACTATCGCCCGCATACTATCATAAGACAGTTTCTCGCCCGCCTTTATGCTCGCTTTGCACGCAGCAGTGCTGAACAGAACCTTTATCCGCTCTTCTCTTTTACCACTCTCCTCCACTAATTGCACTATCACATCGGTTATCTCATCTTCCCCGATCATACCATGAAAGACAACAGGAATCGCCCTTATAATATAACTGTCATCACCAAGTCGGTCTATATCAAAACCCATATCTCCAAGTGCTTCCTCGTTCTCCCGGATCAGATAAAATTGATGTGGGCTGAGTTCAGGCACGTAAGGTCTTAAAAGTGTTTGGTTATCTATTCGCCTGCCATACCGCTCGATCAACCGCTCAAAATTCGCTCGCTCTGCCGCGGCATGCGGATATATCATAAATAACCAAAATCAAAAATAGTGCGCATTCACGCTTCTTATTCGGATTATTAGGGGATATTACACCACATTTTCCACAAAAAATAGCATCCTGAATTTATTACCGTGGCATATAATAATAGCATACATCCAAAGCGATTTGATAACATGTTTATCAAGAACCGTAACATACCGGATAACCCTGGCTGCTACCTCTTTAGAGACAGTTCCAACAGGATAATCTATGTCGGAAAGGCGAAGAATCTGAAAAAACGAGTCAAAAGCTATTTCCGGAAGAACGAGCTCGACCCCAAAACAGAGGCTATGGCACAGAAGATCGATTCGATCGATTTTATTGTCACGGACAACGAAGTAGAAGCATTAATTCTTGAGAATAATCTCATAAAGAAGCACAGCCCGCGATATAATATAGATATGAAAGATGCAAAGCGGTATGCATACATAGAATTAGCAGAGGAGGACTTCCCTCGACTGCTTATTGCGAGAAGGAAAGAAGGTAGGGGCAAGTATTTCGGGCCTTTTGTCTCGGCAGCAGCACGTGATTATATCCTTTCCGCATTACGGAAATCTTTTCAGATCAGAACGTGCAAACGGATGGCAAAGAAGCCATGTTTGAGACATCAGATAGCGTTATGTCAGGCGCCATGTACAGGTAATATAAGCGGAATAGACGATGTGGGCGCAATCGCAGAGGTTGTCCGGAGGAAATATACGCGGTTGCTTAAGGAATAGTCAGAGCTTCCTGATTTGATTGTTATCGATGTTGGTATAGGACAATTGAATTCGGCACTCACAGAGCTCCGGAAACTCGGGCTGCAGATACCCATCATATCAATAGCGAAGAAGTTTGAAGAGGTGTATGTGCCCGGATTGACGTTCCCTCTGCGTTTGGACAGAAGAAGCAAAGCATTGAAGCTTATACAGCAGGTACGGGATGAAGCGCATAGGTTTGCGATTAGTTATAATCGGTTGTTACGGAAAAAGAGTATACTATAACATAATATAATATTGAAATTGCCTAAGTGTTTCAGGTTGCTCGTTAATGCGAAACACCAAAGATCAATACTACTAAATCCAAAGTTCTTCGCAAGGTTTTTGTAAATGAACTCCATTGGTGTTCGGTTAAGTACGACTCAAGATAAATAATGACCCCAAAAATGAAATAAAATAATTAGAAGTTTGTGATTTTCATCTGCGTTAATCTGTGGGCCATAAATACTTAACCGAACACACATGGGATCATGTTTGACCATTTCATGGATAAGACGGTGAATGCGATTTAGGGTCGTGGTCGTGCTATGGTAGTGACTCGTTCAAGACTACATGCGGTAAAGTATTATCAGAGGTTCAAAAAGCTCATGACTGAGATGCACCTCCAAATCCAACCTCTGGTTGCTTTTTCCGGGACTGTTGAAGACCGTGATACAGGAGAAGAATACACAGAAATCAGCTTGAACCGGCTACCCCCAAGGGTCAGTATCCCGGACGCATTCAAGACACCGGAATACCGGATTTTGATCGATATCTGGTATCGCTAATGGAAGATCGCAACATGCGGAAGAAGATAAAGACCTTTTATCTAATATTATTAACGCACTCAATGAAACTCACGGACCCCGCAGTGAATGCAACGTTCAAACAGAAGTGGTTTGACGGGTACGTATTGCAGCCAATTTAATTGCCAATAAGGGAAATAAAGATAATGGAAGAGTATATTCAGGTGATAACAGCCATAGGGAAAAGGGAGGACGCTGAAAGAATCGCCAACGCAATGGTAGAAAAAAGGCTGGCTGCCTGTGTTCAGATAGTAGGACCGATAGTAAGCACTTACTGGTGGAAAGGCAATATTGAGAGAGCAGAGGAATGGTTATGCATAATCAAGAGCAAGAAAGACCTCTACGATGAGCTCGAAAAATATATTAAAGATATACATCCCTATGAAACACCCGAAATATTTGCCCTTTCTGTCGTTGCAGGGAGTGAGGATTATCTGAAATGGCTTAGTAGAGAAGTTAAGGAGAAATAAAGAGTTTGTTGGGGGGGAAGCGAGTTTTCGGATGTTCACTAGGAGATAGGAACTTTTAAAAAGTAAAATCAACTCGGCGGACTTCAATACCATACTCACATTTGGCTCGCTTACCCGCGTAACACCACGCTCCACAATCCGGACCACACGCTTTTGTCTATTTGAAGTTTCAACCAACTGAATTCAAGATGTTTGCGCAGTCGAGAAAGGCATATTTTCCCAGGTCTGGTAGCTGGATGCGGATGTCTACCCAGGAGTATCACCCTATGACCTGCGAAAGCAAGTCCTGCCGCTACTCGGCTAACTGTATGGGCATTTCCTGCGCAGAATTTAAATTCGTCTCCCAGTACTCATTTGACATGATTGGTTCTAAATTTCATGGAAAGTTCCGATTCTGAGGAAATGCCCACTAACTATAAAGGTTATTTACTCGCCTGTTCCTTTTTCTTCATCCTCTCCTTCTCCGCAGCTTCTTTCTTCTCTTTCATCAACCGGTGTATCAAATCTGCGCCTGACTTATCTATCGGCTTCGCTTCTATGAATCCACGCTCCAAAGCGTATTCCAGTACTTCCTTACCGAAATCCGTGTGGACTATTACTGTTGACGTGCCCGCAGGCGAACCGACATTTCCGACACTTATATCAGAAAACAACCCGCTGAAATCTTTGCATATCTTACAGCTTTCTCGCTTATAAGATTCTATCTCGTTAATAGCCACACACAACAGCTCCTTCTCGCCTGCATAGACATGGAAAAGATCATCCTTAATGTCCAATTTCGTTATCTCATTTATCGCTATGCCTTGCTTGCGTTCAAGAAAGTCCTTCATTAGCTTCTCATATGAATAAACACCCTGGCAAAACAGCCCTATTCGTAACCGCAGAGTAGACGCGAAGTTATGCGCATTGTGTCTACTCCGACCTACAACAAGCATCTTCTCATATCCTGCCATCTGGCACGGCGTCCCTACCAGCGCGACAGACCAGAGCCCGTAGTTCATAATAGCTTCCGGTATACCGGTTAGAGTTGCTGCAGGCGTATATTTGCTACCTGCACTCTTTATCACGCTCGCTTTGTCCATTGCTACTTGCACCTCTGGCTTCCAATCACCAGTATCTACAACTGTTATACAGCCCTCCGCCACCGCATCGGCAAGTGCATAAGCAAGTAGAGTAGTAACAACACCACCATCCTGACACGCATTTCTTATCTCTTCATCCTTACTAACAACCTCGTATATCTCTTCAAGCCCTTCCCTTAATTCCGGTCCCTCTACCCCTGGACATTGATAATAACAATATCCACAATTAGGCGGGCATAGGTGGTTTTCTATTATCTCTGGTCTTTCTTTTCTCATATCTATGCTAAGATAGCCGTAATCGAGCAAACTGCAAGTAGCAACACAGCCACCACAAAGTGTACATTTACCCGTCTCTATCACTTCTCTATTCAAATCACCGAACCCTTTCGTCTCTTCCATTTTTCTACACCTATTTTTGTTTCTTTCTTGTTACTATACATAAACTATGCAGTAACAGATAAAAATTTCAGCACTTGCATAGAACCACAAGGTCACAGGAGAGTACACAGAAGAGAGAAAAATAGGGTGGCTATAAGATGCTAAATCGTACTTACCCTGCGTAAGAACAGGAGAAGCGGGATAACTACTTTGAATAGCGGTAAACGTAGCTCTGTTTCTATATCCGCATCCATCCGCTCCTTGTCAAAGGCGGGTTCTATTTCAAGTTCTGATTCTGGCAGGACTGCGTTCGCAATCCCACTACCGGCATATAGAAAACCAACTAGCATGCCCGTCTGGGCCGGATCGGATAGTCCAACCTTCACCTTACCCCTCAATCGCTTTACAGATATGTTTTTAGTGAGCGACCCCAATAACTCCATTCCCGCATCATAGAGTCCATTTGCGTTCCATACAAGTTTCTTCCAATTGGTGTGCTTCTTCTTTTCCGCCTCCTTCTTCTTAACCTGACATTATGGGTTTTATAGGCTACAATATCCCGTATATACAATAGCTCG
>CAZOEM010000137.1:0-6940 GCA_964578735.1 uncultured Halobacteria archaeon
AGGAAAAATACGGTATTCCTGTCTTGAAGGCGTCTCTGTTTGGAATAGAACAGACGTCAAAGGCATTGCGAGACGTTGCAGCATTCTTTGGCTTGGCAGATAAAGCAGAGGAGGTAATCAAGGAAGAAGTAGCGCAAGTAGCGCCGAAAATTGAGGAATACAGAAAGAAATTCGATGGTAAACGCGTTTTCATTTATCAGGGCGCGCCACGAGCATGGCATTGGGTCAATATGTTCCGAGAGCTGGGAGTAGAAACGATTGCCGCCGCTACGACCTTCGGACATGAGGATGATTATGCGAAGATTTGTGAGCGTGTGAATGACGGTGTACTGGTGCTTGACAACCCGAACTCACTTGAACTGGAGGAGATTCTGACCGACTGGAAGCCGGACCTGTTCATTTCAGGGCTCAAGGAGAAATATCTCTCTTATAAGCTCGCCGTGCCATTCATAAACGGCCATTCTTATGAGAAGGGACCTTATGCGGTCTATTCAGGGTTCTTGAACTTCGCAAGAGACGTTGAGAAGACGCTGTTCGCACCGGTGTGGGGATTGATAAGGAGGAGAGAACATGCTCAATAGATTGTGTAAAATCCCAAATCACAAGCATCAAATTCCAAATAAATTCAAATATCTAATTCCAAAATTCAAAATAAGCAGCGAAAAAATTTGTTTTGAACATTGGGATTTTGATATTTGGTATTATTTGTTATTTGGGATTTGCAGTTTGGAATTTATAAATCCCCTGAATATTGAGCAATTAGGGAGGAATGACGATGCGTAGCGTAACGATAAATCCAGCAAAGATGTGCCAGCCAATAGGTGCAATGTACGCGCTCTTTGGCGTTCACGCCGCAGTTCCGCTTGTTCATGGTTCTCAGGGCTGCACAGCATATCCAATGCGGATGTTTAACCGCCATTTCGGTGAGCTCGTGCAGGTGGCGGTGAGTTCGCTCGGTGAAGATGCATCTGTATTTGGAGGGAAGAAGAACCTAGTAGTGTCAATAGAGAACATAACTGCGAGGCGGCATCCGGAGCTCATAGGCGTGATTACCACCTGCCTCTCGGAGACCATAGGCGATGACATTGACGGTATCATCAGAGAAGGTAATTTCGAAGACTTGAAAGTGGTTCCAATCCACACGCCGAGCTATGTTGGATCGCACGTCACGGGATACGACAACGCACTGAAAGCGCTTGTAACCACTCTTTCTGAAGAACCGAACTCTGATAACGCAAAGTTGAATATCCTACCGGGAATGGTGAATCCGGGCGATGTCATGGAGATAAAGCAGATGCTCGATTCTATGAATATATCATACACGATCTTAAGCGACATTTCGGAGACTCTCAATGCCCCGCTTATACTGCCAAAGCCGCCTTTTCCCCGTGGTGGATCATCCGTAGCCGAACTAGAAGATTGTGCAAAAGCACGAGGCGTTATTGCATTGTGCGAGCATGCGGGTGGTTCTGCCGCAGTATACCTGAAAGGGAAATACGGCATGGCAGCAGATACGATTTGCCCGATTGGGGTTGCAAATACTGACCGATTCCTGGATGCCGTATGTGATATGACCGGTGCGGAGATACCGTATTCGCTTGAGCAGGGTCGAGGCAGGCTCATTGATGCGATGGTAGATGTGCATATGAAGACATGCGGCAAGAGAGCTGCTATATTCGCCGATCCGGACATCGCACTTGCACTTGCAGAGTTCGTGACGGAACTGGGTATGGAGCCGGTCGTCGTTTCGAGCAGCACAGCAAGCAGGAAGTTCTTACAGAAGGCGAAATCGGTAACTGACGGTGAGATATTGAACGGACGCGATTTGTACGAGTTGCAGCGCGCAGTGAAAGACAACGAGGTGGATATTCTGTTTGGGAATACGAAATGCACGCCGATTGCTAAGGACGAGGACATTGCATTCGTGAGATGCGGATTCCCGGTCTACGATAGAGTAGGATACCACAGGTATGGTATCATGGGTTATCACGGGGGAATATATCTTACGGATATGATTACGAATGCGATTCTGGAATGGGGGGGAGAGGGGGTGAGGTCTAATCCTCCTCTCTAATTATTTTTTGGTGTGGGTTATGAGGTTGGAAATTTGAGATAACGATCTGAGTGTATCCGCAGTACTACGAAGCAGGATTTGGACTGAGTGCCAAAGGCACGAAGTCAGATACGCTCTGTTAAGTGGGTACGATACTACCGAAGCGAGCATTAGCGAGTGACGAGTCGGGGGCAAAAGATAGATATCACCAAACTTCATGAATCCAAGAGATACCGCTTGGCAAAGTCATATTAAAGCTCTAATATATTCTTTAACTTCTTTTTCGTTTCTTTTGCCTTTTTCTCCAGTTCTTCTACAATATTATCCTCCAATGCCTCGACCGATGATTTTTCGTTTTTAATCATAAGCACTTGTGGTTTACCGCCTACAGAAGCATCTATATCCTCAGCAACCCATGCAATTGTAAAAGCAATGATTTTAGCTATTTCTTCAGTAGATGCGTCCCGCCTATAAAGAAACTTTGAGACAGAGGTGGCGTATGGGCTGCCATGTCCTATGCATAAAAACCTTATTCCTTCTGCATACCCACCGATAACATGATAGAGCTTTGCACTACCGCTATCTAGGTGCTCTAAGCCACCCAAAATTGCCTCCATCTGCTCATCTCCCGGGCTGAGCCGGTCTATATACCTATCCGCGAGATCATTAACTACGTCCTCAACGATTAATTTTAACTCATACAAGCTTCGAGGCCTAATTCTTGCTATTTCGGAATTCATTACCAGGAGAAAATCATCTCTAATCCCTGTTAGACCTGCACAACCAATAATTGAATTACCCATCTCAAAGATTTTATCTGAATAGTCAACCTCTTCCCCTCGCCTTAGTTTCCTATCCGATCCCAAAACGATGCCATCTTTACACTCAGCACCGATTATTAAGGTCATTTACTCTCCCCTCTTATTCGTTTTAGTAATGGGGATGGCTTTATCTCCCCTCTAATACGCTTGATAAATACATCTATTTCCTCTCTCGATTTTCTGTTCTTTTGTCTTCTTTCTAAGATTTCAAGTAATCCTCTTCCTTCTTCCATTTTTTGTCAACCTCCTTTAGTTTTTATGTTGTGCCGATAGTAAATAACCTTTTGCTCATGATTTTATATAACGCTCTGAGCATAAAAGAAGCTTTTGCGAAGCAAAAATTTGGGTGAGTGCTGTAAGCACGAACCTTTTATACTGTGTTAGGTGTCGTTCCTTCGTCGGACGATTGATTAACAGCTTTGCCGTGAGGCAAAATCCTAACCAATTTATCCTCTTCCAAATCTATTCCATATTGCACGCAAAGTCTAGCTATGTGTTGGCCAAATAGCCATCTTAACTTTCCGAGTGACATTTGAAAACGGTTCTCGTCTTCCAAGCCATTGAGTGGCTTTGAATTTTCGTCTAGAAAATCGCGACAGGCAGCACGCATGGTGGAAAGAGTTCTAAAAAGGTCAGAACTCCTATCTAGCTTTTCAAGATCAGAGCCTAATCTCCTTCTTATCTCCAATATCGACTCCATCACATAAGGATAGTCTGCGATGCCGTGAGCTATTATTGAGTAGTTACCGATTCGTAAATCGTAAAGCACTCTTCTGTCTTCAAAATACGTAATTAAAGCCGACACTACGTCGCGTTCATCTCGTGGTGGATTCCAAGAGATACCAAACACAGGGGTAGAAACCCCGGATATGCGCTTTAAAATCTCCTTAAAAGACAGCTTCATGACGACTTCCTCTCCTAATATGTGTTGGGAATGACGCTTAACGTTGTATATGCAAACTTACTTCGTATATCCTTCCAATTTGGCGATATACCCGAACATTGTTCGCATATGCATCCCTCTGGTCGAACTTCTCCATCTTTAATCCTCCTCCCCTCCTTTTATTTGTAAGCTCTCCAACGGACTTTTAATCTTACCTATATTCTTATTACTTACATGAGTATATATTTCTGTCGTCTTTGAACTTTTATGCCCACACAGCTCCAAGATATACCGCAGGTCTGTACCGCTTTCCAGCTAAACGCTGATGCCAGTAGGAATAGCGACTACGGATAGCTTTATCCAATCTCTGACTCGCCGTACCTGCAAAAGAATCCTGAAGCGGATTCTTGATGAGCGTGGACACTTGGTGGATGCTATGGCTGACACCTTCCATCATACAATGATGAAACGAGTGGCTATCTTCGGAGACCCCGACACAGTATCCCTTAATAAATTGTGGACCAACGAAGTTCATTTGTCAAATGAAATGGTGTACCATGTATTGAACCTTTCCAACCCTTATTATTTGGCGCATCCCGATGTGTTTGCTTATACGTTATTTGTGGTCGTTTTGGTCCAAAAACTGATCATGCAGAGGTGGCATCCCAATAGGCGCATCCCCATAGATCCGCAGAGCCAAAGGGAAGAAGAAAGTTTTAAGTGCGAAAAGAGAGAAATAAGTTTTATGTATTCTAAAGGGTCGTGTTGAAGAGGTCATGTGTGCGGAAAAGAATTCTGAGAGGTGCAAGGTGGTTCAGGCCAAAGGGATCCTAGAGAAGATCAAGAGGTCCCAAGTAGTAGAATACGATCGCGTCACCATCAATGGAGATCTAGATCTTAGCAAGCAGGATTTGAAGACAAAGCACATTGAGCGGAGTCTTTGGAAAGTTAGTGCTCTAGGTTTGGAGGAAAATGCAAAAGTTGTAGCCTCTCCAATACGAATTACAAACTCTAGGGTTAAGGGAATTACCAACTTTGACGGCATCATCTTTCAGGAATCAGTCAATTTTGAGGGCGCTAATTTTGACGGAGATGCCAACTTTGAAGGGGCTCTGTTCTGTGGAGAAGCCAATTTCTTGAACGCTCAGTTCACCAAAAACGCCAATTTCAGAAATGTTCACTTCACTGAAGACGCCAGCGCCAACTTTGAAGGGGCTCTGTTCTGTGGAGAAGCTAATTTCTTGAATGCTCAGTTCATCAAAGACGCAAACTTCGGGAATGTTCACTTCATCAAAGACGCAAACTTCGGGGATGTTGACTTCCGTGGAAAAGCCATCTTCGGTGGCATTGATAAAGGGAGAACTCACTTCAGCGGAAGCGCCATCTTCATGGCCTCTTCGTTCCGCGGAGAAGCCGACTTTGGATGGGCTCAGTTCAGTAAATACGCCAATTTTGGGGACGCAAAGTTCATCAAAGATGTCAGTTTCTTAGCTGCACAGTTTAGCGAAAGTGCCATCTTCTGGGGCATTAACCGGGGCACTCAGTTCAAGAGAAAAGCCAATTTCAGAGAGGCTCGCTTTAACAGAGGAGCTACCTTTAGTAGCGGTATTGGCAGGGTCACTCAGTTCAACGGAGAAGCGGACTTCAGTTCGGCTCGTTTCAGCGAATACGTCAATTTTGATCGCACTAAGTTTGACAAAGACCTGAAATTGGAGCAGACAAAAATCTACAAAATGCTAATTAGGGCGGTATTTGGAGATAAATCGAAGATATTACTGAAAGATTCTGATTATACTAAATTAAATGTTCGCTGGAATGATATCAAAGATTATCTTGAGTATGATGGCGCGTCGTACTTGGCACTGGTTAAAAATTTCAAAAATCTGGAGCAGTTCGATGATGCTGATGATTGCTATTACCAATACCGAAAGATAAAACAGGCGAAGAAGAAATTATACAGCAAAAAAGAGGGCTGGAACTGGTCTAAACCCATAGATATCGTTGCCTGGTTATCCTGTGGATATGGCGTCCGTCCGTGTTACACCATCTTGTTTAGTGTTCTACTAATATTCATATTCGGATTTTTATTCTGGATCTTGAATTTTATTGGAGATTTCAGCCTCTTTGAAATTACCCCTGCAAACTTGAGTGATGTCATATCCCAGCTCATTTTGTCATTCTTTAATGCTCTATATTTGAGTGCAAGGGTTTTCATACTGGGCGATTGGCGTGATTTACACGGACTTTACAGTTACGTGGCTTTGATAGAGGCTTTCTCCAGATGGCTTATCTCGGCCTTATTAATCATCGTTCTGACCAAAAAGCTGCTCAGGTAGCTACGCTCAGCGCCACCCGCACCACCCGAAATAATTTGATACGGAAGCCTCATCCTTCCGTTCCATTGAAGATATTGACTTATGGGCCTGCAACGGAATAATGGTATCACTTTCTTCTCACTTGCACCACAGAACATGCAAGTACCAAATTTCTTTCCGCGCTTTGTGCTTTTTTGCATTTTGCAGATATCTAAAATCTATACCTCAACTCCTTCTTCTATTGCCTGCTTAGCAATCCCAATCTGCATTTTCTTCTCTTCAAACTCTTCCGGTGTATAACAGATAGGTTCCAGCATCTGCTTCTTGTCCCAATCGCCAAAGACTTCAATTATGCATTCTCTCCAGTTCATGCCTTTGAATTTAGTAGATACAATTAAAATATCCACGTCACTCTCAATAAGATTATCCCTCCTTGCTCGTGAGCAAAATAAAATAATCTTTTCAGGTGCAAACTTCTCCTTTATAGCCTAACTTTCAGCGTTGTATAGGCTACAACCCTAAAAGAGTGCATCCGCAAACCCCAACTTTTCAATAATCTCCTTTTGCTCTTTAGTGAGAACCGAAATTTTGTCATATTTGTCTCCTCCAAAATCAAGAGTAGTTTTTCGTATTCTACCCAGTTCATCCGGACTATCTTTAACACCCGCCCAGCCCGTAACGCCTAAATGATGCTTATACAGTGCCAAAGCCAAATATGCAAGATAGCAGATAAAAATATAACCGCCAATATTTCCTTCCTCAAAATGCCTTACCGGCTGCAGATCTAAGCAGTTTTTGAAGCAATCGAAGATATTTTCAATGACATCTTTGCCAAAATACGTAGAAATGATCTCAGATGCACACTTCT
>CAZOEM010000138.1:0-6928 GCA_964578735.1 uncultured Halobacteria archaeon
AGCCCGCTTCTTCTATGTGATGGTGTAGAATCGGGTATTGTTTGAATCTGCCCGCTATGTAGCCTCTGAATTTGAATGCGGATTCTTTTACTGGTCTTTCTGTTTTAATAACCAAAACGAGGATTTTTAAATTCATAATTCCACAAACCTGTGACTATCTATTAATTCATCAAAGTTTTCAATTTCAACTGCTTTATACAACCATCCTCTTACATAATCCCTGAATTTTGTGTAATTTTTCTCAGTCCCTAACTTATCTCTATGTTCAATCAACAACACATTCCTGACCGAAATGCGTTCCTTCAGTTCTTCCACATCTGCCTCGTCTATCAACTCATCTTTTAAAATAAACAGCAAAATGTAAGCATCCAATAATCCTATCTTTTCTGATATTCCCCTTTTGGCACCGTGGATCTTCTCAGTGATATCCTCAAAACCCTTTTTCACATCAGGCTCCTTTATGCTCACATTTCCGGTATCAATACCACTACATGCAAGTCTGTGCTGAGCAAGTAGTTCCAGTATCCGGTATAGCCTTATAATAGCATCGTCATACCTCCCTTGTTCAAATCTCCTCTCTGCGTTACAAAATATATCTACTACGAGATGGTTTGCAAAGTTATTATCTTTGATAAGGCTGAAAAAGTCGGTCCCCTGACTCTTTCTTAATATCTTGAGTATCTCCAGTTGTTCAGCCAATTTCCCGTCGTATCTAATTCCATATAGCTTTGCTGTTTTTATTGCTTCGTTTATTTTTGAGTACGCCTTGCTAAAATCAAACAGGTCCCATGCACCATACCCCTGTGATAAAACCAGTTCATACTTGAATTGCCGGGGGTCTCTGCTCAAGCCACTCAACTTACCAAAAACTCGCTCACATGCTGCATAGTTATAACCCCTGAATAACTGAATACCTTCTTTCTCTTCCAAATCACCAAAGACGTCAAATGGATTACCGAGCCTTACTATTCGCTCGCTACCTGGATAAGATTTCTTAAGTAGCCATCCAAATTTTGAGTCAACGTATAAGAGGTCAACATTCTTTAGAAATGCCCCTGCAACTGCTACACCACTTACCATCACTTTTGTTCCACCCGTTATATCTATTGCCATTCTATCAAAACTCCACTCAGCCCCTTTCTCTTTTACCTTTTCATAGACATCTAGACCGTCAGAACGGTCAATCAGTGCTCTATCAATCTGAGCAGGCAAAAGACCACTCTCCTCCACTATTCTATTCAGGTATCTTTCACTGTCTTTAGTGTATAAGAAAAATATCTTCTCTGGCTCTAATGCTGTGATTGTTAGTATTAAAGGTTCCGGAGAGAAACCAGTTGTGAGTATCAAACCTTTATAATTGCCTATTTTATCTTCTACTGCACGTTCTTTAACTATTTCCTTTACCCTCGGGAATATCCACTCTTGGTAATATCGCTCTGCTTCCTGCCTGTTCTCTTTTTCTAACGTTTCACATTCCTTTATAAGGTGTTCGAGTTTGGTCATTCACATCACTCTCCTCAATCTCAACCACCCCATTGGCTTGCTAGTTCGTGTAAATTCAAGCGTTTTTGGATATGGGGGATATAAGCTTTTATTTGTCTTAAAATCAATTTTTCTGTTATTTTTCCCAAGCGGAACAGCATTAACAATATTTTGTGCAAATACCACATCTTCTTCCTCAACCTGTTTAATCAATGTCTGGTATATCGTCCCACTACCAAAACCAATCCGAATAAGATGTTCTGTTTTATTTTGTCTCTTCAAAAAGTCTAATTCTTTTAAAAATGCCTTCGCGTTATTTGCTTTTCTACATAATTCGATCTCCTTTGATAAGCACCAATCGTTAAAACCTCCTATAACTTCTAACAAGTGCTTTTTCATATCTTCTTCATTCAAATCATTTTTCAACCCTAGAATAGGTAGTTTCTCTTTTAACAAAGGATATTCTGCTTCATATTTAAATGCCTCCTTTATTTGTGGTGATAGCCTTATTGTGCCTTTAAATATTTCTTTTATTGATATTGATTCTACAAACTGATTTAGAAACCTCTTTTTACCCCGTATAATTGTCCAATTGTCAAAATATCCCTCTTTTTTCAAAGAATATGTCTTTACCTCCTCGATGTTGTGATTATAGTTAACATGCATAAAATCATCAATTTCCAGAAATTTCAGCAGGTCATATTTTGCATCATAGTTCTTATCTTGCTTCTGGGTCTTATCGTCCACTCTAAAAATGTCTTCAACAAATTCCATTCCGATTCCTTTCTTCAAATCACGTCGTTTAATCCTCTCCAAATCTTTTCTTATAACGCCTATCAATTCATCCATCTTGTTTTTTGTTACGTGCCACAACAAAGCACTCCGTATCACCCCTTTTATACTTGATCCTGGAATATATGCTCTGTTGTTCGTTTTTATAAGCTCAGCAATCTCTCTTGGCGTTCCCACACCATCAAATCCACTTGCATATCTCTTTATCTCACTCAAAGCAATCTTTTTATCCTTTAAAAAGTTCGTAAGAGAAAAGTTCCGATCTTCTAATCGTTCAGTTAAATCCTCTCTTTGATCTTCTGTTAGTTCTTTCAGTAGTTTATCCAAAGAGACACGATAAAGCATGTCATCCTTTAATACAAATTCCACCCCCGAATACTTATTCCCTGTCCCTACATGTACAGGCGTTATCGTCTCCAGAATTAACTCGACCATGCTCCCTCCTTCATCTTAACAGGAAATGCAAGCCCATAGTCTACAACCCTCTTTGGCGCTGGTCTAACTTCCTTAACACCACCATAGAACTCTAGATTCAAAAGAGGAAATGTTGATCCCTCTTTAAACATAAAGACCGACTTCTTCATCTTTCCATCACTACTCCGCCCTTGTATCTTCGTTAGTTCGTACCAAACCCGGTTCTTATCAAAGGAATTGAACTCGTTACCCGGAGAATACAAAGACAGCGTGGTAAAAGCATCCGCTTCTTCGGGCTCTTTTATTAGTTCATTAGATTCAACAAAATTAAGCTCAAATTGTCCCCGGCCACTTGATATATCGCCGCCAAATCCTCTATCTTCGATAAAACGTAATGCCGCCACAATCTTTGATCTATAATATCCATCAAGAAATTTTATTAAGAAGAATAAGCCGGCGTTTCTGTAATAAGCACCTGTTGAATAATAAAAATTTTCCGATTTATTTGATAGCCTATTCAGTACATTATGGGGCGTATCTGCAACGATCAATCTAAAATCCAAATCCATTTCTTCTTTGTGACTGAGCAAAACACCACTAACATGATACTTCTTATCAAAATCTTTGATTATATCCAATTCCGAGCGGGTACCATTGATCCATGCATTGTATACTCTCTGGTGCACGTATCGAGCTTTTTTAAATCTCTTCGCCTGATCCAGGTAGTCAGTTATAGTTCCCTCAAATGGCTCAACGATTGGTTTTGGAAAGAAGAGGTGCTTATCTTTTGAATCACCAACGAATGGAAATGCAGAGGATAAAATAAAAGGGATTGTTCCATCGTTAAACACGCCTAACATCTCACTGAGTTCGTCAACACCATAAATTTCTTTTAGCCCGACACAGATTGCACCAAATATCGTGTCCGATGGCAAAGAAGTCGGAAATAAAGATTTAGGGGTAAGATACACACAATCACATTCCATCGCCATCCAGCGCATCTCCTAAGATTTGCTTAATCTTATTCCATCCATTTACAATCTGCTCTGGCTCTGAAACTTCTTTTTTTGATTTGTCTGCATCCTCTTCTTCTCTTTCTTCTGCGCCATATCTTTCGATCACCAATTCTTTTGGTTGCCAATCATTTCCCGACCTATAATCTCCCGTAGTTTTAACCATAACTTGAACCCCTTTGAACCGTATCTTCCCATAACCCCTCGAACCGGAACCGCCAAGATAATTATCTTCCAAAAGAGACATTCCTTCAAAGAGCCTTTTCAGCAGATCCAGGTCTTCCTTTTGATAAACTGCGTATATCATTTCAAAATTAAATTCCGAACCTGCTGGTACACGTTCAAGGAAACGTGGATTTGCCTCAGATGTTATCCGGTTTATTGCGTTTTCTCCTTTTATTTCTGTGCCATGAACCAGATCTTCGTTCCTCTCCCAAATCCTTATAGTTTCTTCCGTTGGAGATGCATCTCTTACAATTAACCGAGTTGGACCTGCTTCAACCTCTTCTGATGCTCCTCTTCCAAAGACAAGACATAAATCCCTTTTCATACGTAAAACTTTATTTACAGATTCCAATTCTGCATTCAATTCTTCCTTCTTATTTCCGTCCTGTTCCTTGTTTATTCGTTTTTCAAATTCTTTAATCTCTTTATTAGTCCAATATCTGCAAACATCACCCTTTTGTTCGTATAGACCATCCCGCAACTCAATAAGACCTCTGATTTTACCCTTTAAAGAAGACCCAGGAATTATTGGGACATTTTTTATTCTATCCATAATTACCGGGTTATCTGTCCCGCCAATTTCCATCGTTTCCACAACTCCACCAACATGCAAACCGGTTAAACACACGATTTTTCCATTGATTCTAATATTCTTCTCAAATTTTAATGTCATTTTAGCCACCCCTAATTTGATTTTGGATTATAATATTTAAAATATGCTACTATCGCCTCTAAGAACGTTACAAATCGTTTGTAGTTCTCTTCCTTCTGTTTATCATTGCTTTTATTGGTATCCACTCTTTTCATACATTCCGATAATAACACAAAGAAATCCTTTGGAATCAATCCTCTCGCATTTGAATACGCTAATTTTGGTCTCAGAAGATAAAAATTTGGTTTGATATCAGTCCAACTTTTATCTCCCCTTTTCAGTTTCCTCTCGATTGTCTTAGTTTCATCAAAGAACTTCCTCAACTGCGTGGTTTTTATCTTATCCTTGTCTCTTTTATTTTTGAATGCTTTACCAATTCTGTCTGCATATCCACCTTCCTTTGCAATGTCTTCTATATCCAGTTCTGACAAGTTCGACATCTGCGTTATTTCTTCTTTAATGTCTTCGATAGCACTATTTTTTCGCCCCCCGCCCTCCTGCCAAGCTTCACCCCTTCTTCCATCTTGTTTATACATCATTCCTCACCTCGTTCTCAAACTTACCCAGGATACGGGTATCCGTATCCAGGCCATGCACCTTGCGATCTTCATTCCCGTTTCCTCCCTTTTAGCTTCATCTTTTATGTTCCTGACCAATTGATATTTTAAAAGTGGCATATATCTCTTTCGTTCAGATCGTGCTTTAATCCGCTTTTCTTTTGGTAAGCTATCGAAATCAGCAAATGTATCTCGCCACATTCTTAAAAGCGAGTAAATAAAGCTTTTTGATATAAGTTTTACGTTTGACATTTCTTCTAACGTCTTTGCAAGAGAAAAGATTGTTCCAAAGTCTTTTTCCACGGATCCCGTTGAATCCCATCTTACAACCTCATTGAACAATGAAATTCTATTTTTTCTTTTATCTTCATTCTTTGCTTCTTCCAAATTCTCATCAGCAAGCATAACCGTCCTCGCCACAGGATAATGCGGATCAACAACAGCAATACCAGCAGAGATGCTTATATTCGGATTCTCACATGTAAACTTTTTAAATTCCGTTCTTATATCCTGTGCCAATTCGATTATTGTATCCCAGGGCCCAATAATCAACAGATCATCCCCTCCTGAATACGTGATATAGGGTTTGTATACCTTGTTATTATTACCATTACAATCATCACAGACATCACGTTCATCAATTTCATAATATATATGCTCTATTTCTCCCGTATCGCCTTTTATTTCGATTTCCTTTGCTTTATCCTTACATCCATCGCACAATTCATAAAAAACATAATACCGCTCACAAATTTTATTTAAATAACCGGCAAAAAACATCTCTAGCATACTACTCAGTGTGTGTACCCTTGATATTGACGACACCTCTTTTTCTAGACCAATAGCGAATATCTTTCCGAGATTATCCACATCTGCCTTTAGGACACCAAGTTTATCCGCTCCTTTACTCATCTGTGCAAGATGTTCAAACGGTAGCACCTTCTTAGCCTTATCTGTTGGAACAGTCTTGCCAATAAATTTGAAGCCAAAGAACACATCCGGATATTTGTTACTTAGTTCATTATTCCAGAAGTTGACATCGTTTAATTTGTACAAATAAACTTGTACATCCTCCAAAATCTTCAGATAAAATTCTAATTCGTTCTCTCCGAGAAGAAAATATAAGCAATCAAAAAGTGCAAATCCTTTTTCTTGTAACTCGTATCTTGTCTTTACTTCTTCTGGGAGGTCGGATACCCGGACTAAATAATCTGCTTTTGCAAGTTCCTTACCCAAATCTTCATGGTTCTTACATAGCTCACAAAAGAGTGTAACATCTTCATTATTGTAGGCGCCACAGACCACACAATGAGATTCTATTGAGGTATTCACTCCTTCTGGTTTTGGCACAAAGAACTTTGGATCAGAAGATATTACTTCTCTAAACTTCTGTCTCTTTAATCTGTTTGTTTTATGTGTTAATCCCTCTTTTGTCGCCCCAAAATTCTTTACGTCTTTCGCACTACATTCTAATGTACTTATCGCTATGAATAACTCGCCACCATATTCCACAAACAATCTTTTATTTAGCGATTCCCTTAATGGCATAATAATTTCTTTATTCTGATCAAGGTTTGGTGCTATTATCAGAAAATGACCGCCTGTATTCCATAGTATATTTGTTTCCGGTAAACATAATTCATCAATAATTTTAGTTGCCACTGCATCCATTAAAAGCGTGAGCCAGAAGGATCTCCCCCTCAATCTTTTTGACATCCCTTTTCTCGCCTCTTCTGGACTTGCAACCCGAAAGATAAAATTTTGAATGCCCGATAGATCACCTTCTATCAAGA
>CAZOEM010000139.1:0-6903 GCA_964578735.1 uncultured Halobacteria archaeon
ACCAATATTCAGGATCGTTGCATAGCTATTATTATCACATGGATGCATAGCTAACCATTATTATTTCTGCAAAAGTATAGTTTATAGTGTGTTTATATAACCAATTCAAACTGTACCCATATTTTAATAGGTAATAAAGGTGCTAGGTTAATTCTTTTTACCTGCGCCAATCGAACATTGTTTTTTAGAAATTCTTCCTTCCATTCGTTAATAGATAAAAAATTAGATTGTGTATCCTGTGATAGTGCGAAATGATTTATTATCCAGTCTGCACCTTTGGTTATGATCTCTTCAATTCTATTTTGATAGATATCCTCAGCCAAAATAACTTTATATCTAGCAACTCTTATGCATTCTTTTAGCATTTCTTTTGGATTATCAGTATGATGCAAAGCGAATATTGCAATTACTACATCAAATTGTTTATCCTTAAAGGGGATTTTTTTGCCATCATATAAAACGTGATTCAAATCGGTCATATTCAAATCTATGACATCAAGACCTGTTATTTTGATCTTCTTATTTAATTTTTCAACTATGTATTTAGAAATTAGCATATTTCCACAACCAAAATCCAAAATAGTTTTTGCTCCTGTGAGAGATGGCAAAATTTCTTCCGCAATTATTATTGTCCTTCGTCCAGGGCCAAGTAATAGCCTACTCTTCTTCCATACTCCATAAGTAATCTTAGTCATAGTATTATATAGTCATAGAAAGTATTTAAATACTAGCAGGATATAATTAACAGGATGACAAAAAATGCGTTATTATCTACCGACAGAAAAGGAATGATAAAGAAATATGGGCGGCCTTAAAGAAATCAGGGGAGATATGTAAAGATAATGAAAAGAGTGAGGAGTTTAGGATATGCATAAGTCAAACACAAAAGAAAAGATAAAAGGCTATATAAAAATGATGCGCCCTTACGGCTTACTTTTACCACTCATAGTACTCTTTAGTGCATTATGCAATGGACAATTTGATTTTTTTCCCCTACTTGGATTATTCGTAATTGGCATATTTATCCACATTTTTGGAACTTTTCAAAATGATTACTTTGACATAGAAATAGATAAAAAGTCGAAATATGTGTCAGAACGACCCCTGGTAAACGGCATAGTGTCCCGGAAAGGGGTGCTTTTTCTAATCATATTCTCTTTTTTCGCATCTATTATTCTCGCTTATGTCTTTTTTTTTACCATACCGGCTTTCCTGGCTTTACTGCTATCTTTTTTCCTGGCCACCCTTTACAATAAATACAGCAAGCGCATGCCAGGAATGGAATATGTAATGGGAGTAGGAGTTTGCACTTTTGGGTTATTTGGTGCACTAACGGTCTCAGATGTGCTTTCCCCCTTAGTGATTTTTGTAGTGATTTTTGTACTGATGAAGTACGTGTTTAATATAGGTGTATCTGGGAACTTGAAGGATGTAGAATATGATTCTAAGCAGGGTATTAAAACAACTCCGATATTACTTGGAGTAAGGGCAGTAGATGATGAATTACGAATTCCTGCGATATTCACTATCTATGCCTTCTCTATCAAGGGGGTCCTCATTGGAATTGCGTTAATGCCCTTTCTAACAGGCGATGTATCTATGTTTTTATATAGCTTCCCTATCCCCATCATATGCTTTTCTATCCTTTCTACACTGCTTATTTACACACTGTGGAAGATTCTTTCTACAACTCTTCTCTCAGAGAGGGATAAAATGATCAGATATGCAGGAATCCATGAGGTTCTAACCTATTCTCTTGTGCCAGTCGTACTAATGAGCTATTTAGTAGAGAAGATCAACATCTTTGCACTGATTTTACTGATAGTTGTTCCGCCCCTATGGGTCAAAATCTCGGTGAACGTTTTTTTTGGAAAAAGGGTGCCTTTGGAATAATTCGTAATTCAAAATCTTTCTTGAAGAAAGCGCCATAACATTTTAACAAATATGGAAACCCATCCAGTAATTGAATACTCATAGAACGCGCTTCCTTCCTCAATATCTCCATTGTATTGGATCGCTGCATTGTTTGGTTGAAAAGCCATGAAATCAATAAATCCTACTCTAATAGGATCGTCTCTACGGAAATCGATGACTATTTCCGCATTAACGGTGACATTCAGATCAGGGGTTGAGAATACAACCCTGTATGGTCTTTCTCTGAGAAAACCCTCATTTATCCAATCAGTTTCTATGATCGTTATTTCATTGCCTGAGTACTCTGCAAGTATCTTTCCAGTATGCTTGTTTAGCAATGTTAAGTGTTTATACGAATAATCCCCGTAACCATCATCCAGCCTCCTAATGGCATAAGCAACAGCTTGGTAATTCTTTGTTGTCACATCGAGCCAATTCCAGCCATGAAAATCCGTTATCCCTGGAGCGTTACGAATAAAGATCATATGATCCAGGTAGCCCTCTGCATGAGTGACATTATATCTTTTGCCATCTAACTGTATCGAACCATGAAGAGTGCCATATGAGCGTTCATAAGTGGTAAAGTTAAGAGGATGATCCGCCTGATCTATTGTCTTCTCTACATTTGTCCGGAAGAAGAGGTCCATATTTGTATCTGCCGATACATACTTTAAGTTATATCCGGTAAGTGCTGAGCCATACAGTTCTTTTAAGCCGTCCGGATACCGGTAATATACATAAGGCGTGTGAAGTGCTATGTACTGATTAACGTCTTCTCTGGGTACAACGGTCCTAACACGATCAAAGGCTGTTGTGTTATCATCAAAATAAACCCCATAAAAGGAAACCATGCTTGATAATCCTATGAACATGGGCGATTCCTGATGTTGCAGAACAACAAAGAACCCAACATCCTTCTTTTCACCATCAGACGAGACTAAGGTTGCATTACCATTTAGGTACCACCATTCTGCCATAAAGAAAGCATCGAAATCGGTCTCTAAATGTCCACCTTCTGTAAAATCTGCTACCTCTGCTTGTATTCCGGATGATTCCGCTGATGCAGGCACTACGCACATCACCACAAGCAATATGCTCATTGTTATTCCTAACAATATCTTTTTTCTACTTGTTTTCTTCAATAGCAGGAACAGGGGTCCCTCATCTATGCCCCTGACCCGTATTAATTTTAGGAAATCTTTCATGTTTTCGCCTCAACTATTCGCATTTACCTCTATATATATATATTTAAGAGTTTTTATTTATTTGAACAAAACGAAATAAAATAAATTATTGACACAGATTAACACGGGAAAAAATTAAATCCGTGTAAATCTACGTCCTAAATTAAATTTATGGGTAGAAGTTATACTTTATATACTACCAGAAAACCCGAGTAAGGGTTGGAACAGTTTTAAACCTCTGCGTACTCGGCGCTCTCCGCGGTGATAAATCACTACATTTTTACACTGTGTCTATAAAGGGAATGGGACCTAGGATTTGTTTGTTATGTCAAGATGAATGGAAGAGTCTACTGCACAATTCATTCCAACACCAGTAGAGGCGACACAGTCTCCTACGAGATAAAGATTTTTTATTGGTGTTTTAGACGGAGGTTTTTCATTGTCTATTGTTTTTGCCACTCCATCGAGATGCCATGTTGTTGGATAGATAGCCCAGTCCATATCTTCCATAAAATTCGGGCTAATTTTTTCTACCCATGTATCCAGAATGTTTCTCAGCATCTCCACTTTTTTATCATTTCTTGCCTCTTCCGGAGAGCAAATAATATACGCCTGGATCAGATACCGATTCTTTGGAGATAATCGCGTGTGCGGATCAGCCGTTTGAAAATCTATCATCCCTAAAGCATCGCCTCCCTCTATATCAATATCTCTCTCAATAAACACGAAAGATTTTCCTATCCGTTTACTATCAACCTTCTTTAAAGAATAATAAGCGCACAAGCTTCCCGTTTCTTTTAACCCTTTTATCTTCTTTACCCATGTCGGCGGGAATTTTTTTTCGGGCACTATGGAAAATAAGTTCCGGATAGGTACATTAGAAATTATCACATCAAACTCCTTCATTTCTCCTTCTACTATTATCCCTTTTGCAGTTCCATCATCTACTACTATCTCCTCTACTTTTCTGCCGAGGTGGATTTTTCCTCCATGTTTTTTAACTGCCGCGGCAAAATTTTCCGCCAATGTTCCGGTTCCTTTTCTGGGATAACCAACAGCTTTCTCTCCACGTAACTGTTTTCTCAGAGCCCTTAAAGTTTCTCCTGTTGAAATTATACTTAAGTCGTTAACGGTGGTCATTAATTTTGAGGTCAACTCTAGAGCCAGCCCCAGCTTCCCCTTACCATATTTTTCAATTGTTTCGCTCATTGGAACTTTATCTAAGGAAGCTAAAGTAGGGGGTCTAGCAAAGAGGAGAGATAAACTTGGAGGAATCACTCTCAGTATATCTATGGGCGAGAGACAAGAGATAAAAGGAAAAACGAATTTCTCATTTTCAATATATCCAAATCTAGTTGCAGAGATATTGGTTTCTTCTCCCAACTTTTTCATGACTTTTCCGGTAGTTGATTTTGATCCTCCACCCAATAGATGGAATCCTAAATCAATTTTATAGCCTTCCAACATTCTCTTCTCAAAAATTTCTTCCAAAGAAGGCACAGAAAATGGAATGTATGTCTCAAAGCGATGAAGGATACTTATATATTCTTCTAAAGTTAACTTATTGCCATCTAAGGAAAGAGCTCTTCCGCCTAAAATTTTTTCCTTCTCAAAAATTTCCACATTGTATCCTTTCTGTGATAGCAAGGCACCAGCAGCTAAGCCACCCAGTCCAGCTCCAACAATGCATATATCTATTCGCTCTTTCACATGACTCCCCCCCATTTCAAATTTCATTAATTAATTTATTTATTTATTTAATATATTAAAGCGTGGAATGTGGGCTAAAAAAATATAGGATTGGAAAAAACCAATCCAAAGCTCTTTTCTGCGCTTACGAATATTGCCGCGACTGGAATGCCAGCGATTATGTGCATTCGGGAATCGCAGTTGAATTAACGATTACCATATCCCAATCAGTATCCCAATGGTCTTTAGACCAACTCCTTGCAAACAGGAAGTTCAGGTCTTTACTGACACATTTAGCCACATTTGCATCGTATTCGATGGCTATGTTCTCACCAGGGCTGAGCTCTGATATATCCCATTCGAGCGTTGTCCTTTCTTTGCTGCTAACGTCAATCCTTGCTGGGTCTATGGTTGCTCTGTCCGCGTACTTTAGGTTGCGAGATAAATCGTCCCAGACTACGATGTCGGTTAGATTAGATGAGCCAATATTCCGTATCTCGCACCTGAATCTCACGGTATCATTAACAACTGCATCCAGTTCTTGAACCCAAGCTTGAGCTTCCGGATCCCAAACGGTCTTAATGACATCCAGATTTTTTGGTAGTATATCATGCGTTGTGCCATCTGTTCTCCAGATCTCACATCCGACATAACCACTTAAATTGTGCCATTTTCCCGCCGTCTGATAATAATACAGTTTATCCAGAAAATCTGCCATGGTTGCAGTGCCAGCAACTAAGTATCCTTGATAGATTGCCACAGACCGCACACCATATTGATCAGCCACTGGAACTCCACTGATACTCATGTTACCTATGATAGGTATGAGAGTCATTGAGCCGTCCATACCATTTATGTTTATCTGCTCGAATGTTCCAGGGTCTCCTGTTTTGCTCATCCATGCTTCACAATCAGAGAGAGCATTAAATGTCCCCGCAATCAGCATATCGTTGTATACAATCATTCTCCAGATATATCTATTTTTTCTTCAAAAACCATATTGCTCCACGGGTTCCCAATTAAGGCCATCGCTTGTTCTCCATATTTCTGCCATATCCTCGAAGTTTTTAGTTCCTGCATACAGCTTGTCCTGGAATACCGCGGCAGATAATATAAAATCATTGTAATCATCACCGAACCCTCTCGGCATACTAGCTTCTGGTTCATCTCCCACAACTTCTTCCCAACTGGTGCCATCGCTGGTTCTATATATCTCACAGCCGTGAGTAGAACTGCTGCCTGTAATCTCCCCACTATACCCGCTGAAGGCATAGAGATAGCCATTAAACTCTTTAAGAACTCCAAACCACCATGCTTCGTTAGCAGCCACACTAAATACCTCTGTCCACGCAGAAGCGTTTACAGCATTTATGTCTCTGCCACTAGGATCGCCGGTATATTTGTAGATGCTTGCGCCAACACCGCCTTTAAACTTCAGAGTTCCCACATAGAGTTCGTTATTAAAAACAGCCATGCCTCTAATTGAAGCGACCCCATCTCCAAAACCAGGAATGTTTGCCCGTCTCCAATGTGTGCCATTGGTCACCCATATTGTGCCGGTTGTTGGAATTTGTATGCCGGAAATTGTGCTGAGACAACCAGCCCACAAGAGTCCATCATATACAACCATGCCTTGTATTCCGGGTATGCCACTTCTGAACCCAGCAGGAGCAGGAATTAGGCTGCCATTTATGGGCTGTATCATGAGTTGCGTCCCTTTTGGTCCCACCACTTGTTCCCATACATATTTCCCTTCAACTATTGTGCCATCTGTTCTCCATATCTCACAGCCATCGTTGATAAGATTTGGTGGCTCTGAATACTGAGTGTTTAACGTTCCAACATAGAGGTATTCCGTTGATTCACCTGGGGGTGTATAGACAGCCATAGACCATGCATAATCGTTGCTAAGATCGCCAAATCCTTCCTCACTCACCTGTTCCCAATAGTATAAACCACTTACTGGTATCGCCGCCGTTAAAACCAAAAGCACCATTATCATCGCAGTCAACAATACTGAACCCGTTCCCGTACTTCTCATCTTTTTCATATCACTTCCTAAATTCTTTTATGATTTTTTTTTATACATGAGTTCAAAAAGGTTTCGTTTTTTATG
>CAZOEM010000140.1:0-6808 GCA_964578735.1 uncultured Halobacteria archaeon
AGGCAGAAAACATCAAATACTACCATTATCCCTCGATCAGCTATCACAATTAGAAAAGGCATATAACATAGAATCGAAGCCATTCATTGGTGCCTTTAATAGAGATGTCATCGAAAAAGAAGGTGCAATATTTGGGGTATTAAAAGAAAAAGCAGAGCCGATTTATGACTACATACAATTTAAATATTGGACAGATCCTGTGCAACAACAAATCACATCTTTAGTAAATTCCGAACAAAAAATTAACAATTTAAGTGATATCACGGACGAAGAAAGATTATTTTTACAGATGTACATTTTATCCCATCTTTCAGTATCGATTTTAAAATTCTCTGAACCCATTCTTGTAATACCTAACAAAGAAAAAGAATTTCATGTGAGGGAACGTCTGATGGGTGGTAAGATGGAGAGTGCGGAAAGAAGAAAAATTCTTGAAACTTTTTATGTGTTTATGGTCGAGGAGATATCAAAAAGATACAACGAAAAATACCCAATCACAAAAAGAGATTTTATGAGTAATTATTATCCACCATACTTAAAATATTTTTTAGATTTAGTGGAGCGAATTTGTTTGAAACCGAGAGTTGCAATTCACGTCCCTAGGATGCTAGATGTTATAACTTATGAATTGCTATTAAACAAAAAGGATACTAATATAATTGACCAAATATTCGCTTCAGATAATTTAGATTTAATAGAAGTATATAAATTAACAAAAGATTTCATGACATTCGGAGAAAGAAGTGGTTTTATTACTAAGGAACGAAATGAGTATTTAAAGGAAAAGATATACAAAGTCGAGTCTTGAAGCAAGGTTGGAGAAGAAATACTTAAAGGGCCTTTAGTTGCAACGACCCTCCGAAACTGGCGACGCCAGATGATATATTGTCGAGGGATCCCCTCGAATTATTGCCCTGGGTCATTTCGGTATTTTCATGCATATGAGAATAAACCATAAAATTTTAAATTACCAGATATCAATAATATAAAAGTAAAATGTTCGCTACAAGAAAGCCATGACAGAGAAACAGCCTAAAGCGTTTATTTCGTACAGCTGGTCGTCACCGGGGCATTGTGACCTGGTCAGATATTATGCCGAGCGTCTCGTGAACGATGGCGTCGACACCTTACTTGATCAATGGGATCTGTCTGAGGGTCAGGACAAGTACGCATTCATGGAGAAGATGGTTACAGACCCGGCTGTAAGTCGTGTGATCATCTTCTCGGATCAGACCTATGCGCAAAAGGCAGATAAGCGCGAAGCTGGCGTAGGGACTGAATCACAGATCATCTCGAAGGAAGTATATGAGAAGGTCGATCAGAAGAAGTTCATCCCCGTAGTGTGTCAACGGGGAGAAGATGGTGAACC
The DNA here is from genome assembly GCA_964578735.1 of uncultured Halobacteria archaeon. Taxonomy (GTDB): domain Archaea; phylum Halobacteriota; class Syntropharchaeia; order Alkanophagales; family Methanospirareceae; genus Methanophaga. Next base: position 1,370 of record CAZOEM010000140.1, read on the forward strand.
CTGCCTTCCGGCGTTCCTGAAATCACGGATTTGGATCGATTTCAGCACTCCCGAGAGCGTTAACGAAAACTGGGAGAAGCTCTTGCGTGCCCTGTATGGCAAGCCGATTCACGAAAAACCAAGCCTCGGCAAGCCCCCATCTTACTTGGTGAGTGAAGAAGGCCGACCAGCATTACCTACCATTGGGAAGTACAATAGTCTGCGCAATGCACTCATGGAATCGAAGCCAACCGTGCCGTTCTGCAGGAATGACTTCCTTGATGCTGCAATAGGCTATGCTGATGCCCTGCGGATTCGAGAGCGGCCCGAAGGCCTTGACAACTTTGACGAACGAGTTCTCCAAGATTTACACATGCTATTGCCATAGGTTCATATGTAGCTCAGAAAAGGTCGGAACGAGCTGCTTTTGATTGCTTTTGGTAGAAAGGTTTAAATATTATGATATTATGATGAGCTAAGAGTGAACCTATGGGCTATTGCCCTTGCGCGATCAACTTGTCGATTGGCTGTTACTCGAAGCGAGGTTACCCGACACGCAAGAGCTAGAAACACTCCTAGTCAAATTTCTGGAGCGTATCCTTGGCCTCAAGTATAAACCACCAGAGCTCAATTCTTGGAATGATGCTTGGTTTGATGCCCACTGCATTTTCGTCTACGAAATGTTTCTTTATGTGGTTGCAGTTCTGGTCAAGGCTGACCGACCACAGCTTATCCACGAAGTGTTGACCACGCATTACATCCTTCCTGATTCAGAGGCCCACCGGAATAGGGATTTCGGCACCTCCGAAGAATTTTATACTTACTCTCATATACTTGAGAATCGAAACGAGCGCCTAAATCTTCGTCGGATTAGCCCCATTGCAGATTTGATCAAGGAAAGAGCAACATGCAGCGACATTCCTTTCCGAGATGTCATGCAAGCGGAGCTCGTTATCCTATTAGCCGCCATTCTCTCGGATGAGGTGGAGTGGTATCCACACACGCTCGTATATTCTGATCGTGGAGGCACGCGATTTCCTCTGTTCGTGCGCGCAGCACAACACAAGAACTTCGAGAGATTGAAGATCATCACTGGGGTAGATTCAGGTGATGAACTTAGGCAGAAGTTCAAAGAAGGTAGCGAAAGGCACGGGATCAATCGCTGGACAAATCGGGTTTTCCATGCGGATGTCTCATTCTGGAATTCCATGAATATGGATGCACTTGACACAATAAAATGACGAGCGAACAACCAGCTCAACCGTACAGGGGGACCCGCTGCGCAGCTCCCCTGTCGATTAGCTGAAGCGTTAGAATTTTTTGGGGTTTTAATTCAACACTTATTGAAGCGCAATGGCTGCTGCACTAATATCCAACCCCTTCCACTGCACCGTAAACCCGAGCTGTGCTAACACTTCATCGGGTTTTGGCAACCCTGTATCTTCAATAACTCTCCGTGCCTCTACATACAACTTTGTAAAGACCAGTTTTATCCTGAGTTTATCGGATTGAGCTGCTCTTTTCTTACAACTAACCGTGTCTTTAAACACCACGTTCGTACGGCTTGTCGAGGTATCTCGTTGAAGTGGTGCCCCGTCTACTTAAAAATTTTATGTATATGATAATAAATCGCAAAACTTTTAAGCATACCGAGCAGTAATATAAAAGTAACTGTTGGATGTAATAAATCCTTAAACCGTAGGGATTAATCAATATTATGAAAATCATCACGTCAACAAATAATTGCTAAAATTATCTAAAAGGATACAAAATATGTCTTATCCGGACCTTTTATTAAAATTAGCCGAAGAAATTTCAACAAACCCTATCATATTATTCTCGGGTGCAGGTATTTCAAAAGCATCAGGGATTCCATTAGCAGGAGAGATAATAGACGAGGTCCTATCCACATTGAGACTTTCGAAAGAAGATATCGACTCTTTCAAAAGGAGTCATCTTCCTTTTGAAGCATTTATTGAAACACTGATCCAAACAACCGACTTGGAAAATATTTATGCTATCTTCAGACAAGGTTTTCCAAATAGCAATCATATCCTTTTTTATCATTTAGCTCGAAAAGGATATATTCGTGCGATTATTACAACCAATTTTGATACTCATTTCGAAGATGTATTTTCCCTTCAAGGGGAGGCATTAAAAACCTATTGGCTTGATGAGGAGTTGGGACAAGTAGACTGGAATCTTCCTTGTACCAAACTAATCAAGCTGCATGGAAGTGTTTCCGACAAAAAGAGTCTGGCTATTACAATCCATAAAGTGGCCAATCAGCGATCGGCTTCTGCGCGATCCAAAGTAATCGAACAAATTTTTAGCAATCCTGAAAAAGTAACGGTATTGGTTGTTGGTTATAGTTGCTCGGATAATTTCGACATCAATCCAGCGATCAGAAAAATCGAAAAACCGCGTAGTCGTATTATTTTGGTTTCTCACGTCGACGATGCAAATAATACTCCGACCGTTGAGGAATTGTCGACATCGATTTATGCAGGACCATTTACAAAATATACCGGTTATGTGCTTCGATGCAATACGGATGAACTGATAAAATGCATTTGGGAGGTTTTATTAAATTCATCTCCTCCCTTAAACCCGAAAATTAATAAAGAATGGGTGCGGTTAATTGAACGATGGTACAATGAAGCGAAAAACCATTTAAAAGAAATAACTTCTTATTATATTGCTGGTTTGCTCTTTAAAGCATCTTTAAACCTGAATCGTTCCAATTATTTCCTTAAAAATGCCATAAACAATACTACGGATGAAAATATTGCCGTGCAATTACATCAATATATGGGGGATAATTTCCGGGACTTGGGGAATCTGAACGAATCTACTTTTCATCTTGAACAGGCATTAATTTTGGCCCGAAAAAAGGGGCTACTCTCTGCGCAGGCTCGCGCGTTTGCAAGTCTTGGAATTATTAAAGCCGACCAAAAACTTCCCGGCAGCGCGATAGAGTATTATCAGAAAGCTCGGGAGCTGGCTAAGAAGAGCGGAGAAATCGAACTGATGGGCGTATGTATCGGAAATATTGGAATCGAACTTAAAAATCTAGGAGGCAAGGACCAGCTCATCGAGTCGATTAAATACCACAAGCAGGCAATGGCTATTGCACATCAGAAAGGTGATAAACGCAGTGAAATGCGCACGCTTATCAACCTGGGGATAACACACGCGGACCTTGGCAGACGGATGAAAGCCATCGGCTATTATAGACAAGCACGCCGTATAGCAAAAGAATTAGGCGATATTTACCATGAGGCTGCATCATTGGCGAATGAAGCAGAGGATATATCGGGGGTGGACCGTGAAGGTGCGATAAACTTATTGAAAGAAGCCATTATTCTATTTGAAAGCATTGGCAGTCAACAATGGGTTACTTACTGCAAAGAAAAGTTGAGAGATATTAATTGAACATTAGAATATTATTGTACTATAACAAGTACTTTTCCAGCATATAACCCGCAGCAATACCTAGAACATATTCCCAATATTTCCATCGTTTAACGAAAGCACCATTATGCCAAACTTCGACCCCCCTCAATGTAACCGTGACTTCCACGGTTTCACCGGACATCTTTCTACCCACGTGATACCTTTTTCCCTCAAATTTGACTTTGCCATTCTGTTTTACGGTTCTTTCAACCTTTTCAAAAAACAGTTCCCGAATTACCTTCTCCATCTCTTCATCGGTCAATGGTTTTGCTTCTGCGTCTTTCAAGACTGATAAGGCGGTTTTACCATACCGTGCCCACTGCCCCTTTGATTCGTTTCGGAATCGGATATATTCCGGAATACCCCGTTCTACACGCTCTATATCTTGAAACTGATATTTGTCATAGAAATATTTTCGGTCCTGGCTATGAGCTCTTTCCTTTTTTCCGTTTCCTTTTGAATTCTCTACCTCTGTCGGAACATCCACGACGTCAAGCATCCGAAGCAACCTAGAAACAACGCCATTATTGTACTCGCCACCATTGTCGTGATGGAATAATTTGGGCTTGCTGTGTAACCTAAAAGCTCGAAGAATGGTAAGAATCACGAAATAAGAATGTTTCGTCTGGAATACGCAAAGTGCCATGTAGCCTCTTGAATAGTCGTCTTCAACAGAGATTTGGTATATTAGCGACCCGTTTCCGAGCGTAACCTCCATGGTGTCCGCGTGATACATGATGTGTGGCCTGGGTTTTTCATAAAATTTCACTTTCTCGGCAATTTTGGAAGATTTATACCGCTCAGGGTCGAGAACACGCAAAATGCTCATTGTAGAAACGTGAACAGCAAATTCATTCGAAAGAAGTAAGGATAAATTCCAAGGGCCAAACTCAGGGTATCGCTGGTTCGCTTCTTTAATTGCCCTTATTTCCATCTCGGTCAACTGTTCTGTACGCTTAGAATCGACATTTTGATTCCTCTGAGGGTTCGCTAGAGGGTTCGTGTAGACATTGGATCCTTCATGCTTCTTCTCTACTTTTTAACACCTTTTTGTGTACTTGAACTGTTGTTCTCTTTGTCTCCATCGTTTTTTTTGAACGTCGTCCCTTGGAGCGATTCATCCCCTTTGATCTCAAGATCCGCTGTGCAGTGGCGACTGATGGCTTTTGTTGAGATGAACAATCAAGGACCTCTAATATCTCCGGCGTATCTAGCTCTGGATGGTAATCAGCGGTCTCAATGAACTTGGATGCAACATAGTCACTGGTTTTATTATGAGGGGTTTTGGGACCCTTTTTAGAATCGAATAGGCCAAAAACCCCCTCCTTCTCATATCTGTGATACCAGTAATAGTAGGTACCAACGGATACGCTGAACTCTTCGATAACACATCGGACTGTTTTCCCTTGTTTTGTATGTGCATGGATCATCTCAAGCCGCCTTTCAATCCTTTTCGATAAATCGAGTTTTTCCGTTTTCATAGCTACCACCCCGAAATGTGGTTTCACTATGAATATTGTTTTTTTTTGTATTTAAATGTTCTATAATTGCTGCGGGTTAAAATCAAAAAATCTCACTTGTTATAGTACAAACATTAGAATATTATAACCTCTGAAAATGTCTTACCGCACTGGGTATATCCTGTCCTTTTTCGTCCTCGTGATGAGCAATTCACCTGGTAACATTTTTTCGTCTTATTACTTTAAGAGGGCACAATCGAATTTTCTAGTGATATAGGTATAGCCCACTTCCCATATCCAAGAATTTTTTGAAAGGAAATTTTAGGTGAACCAAATAGCTCATACCCTAGCACAACCAATAATACACAATTATGATTTGATATTTTGCATATTTGCGAGCGCACTCTTCTCAAATTATAAATGTGTTCAATAAAAGTGTCTGAAACACGATTCCACTGGAAGTGAACGCGGAAGGTTTATATACTTGCCCATACAACAGCTTTATAATGATTAAAAAGAATAGGGCAGCGGCAAGATGTGGCGT
>CAZOEM010000141.1:0-6760 GCA_964578735.1 uncultured Halobacteria archaeon
ATTTGCCGTAATTTCCGATGCGCTCTTAAAAATGCTGGGGAAAGAAAAGAGAGGGAAGTTAATTGTTACTGAAGAGGAGATTAAAACTATGATGGACTTAGGCGTTCATGATGGAACAATAGAAAAGGATGAACAAGAGCTTGTAGAAGAAATTTTCGACTTTGATGAAACAGAAGCGAAAGAAGTATATGTTCCAGTGAAGCAAATAGTTGGTTTACAGGAGAACGATACGCTAGAAGAACTTATTAATAAATCTGTTAAAACAGGCCATTCGAGATTCCCCGTGTACAAGGAAAATAAAGCGGATATCGTGGGTATGGCTCTTGTAAAGGATGCTCTTCTCAAAGATAAGAATGTGGCGATAAAAGAAATAATGAGGGAAATAATAAAGATTCCGCCAAAAATGAAAGTAGATGACGTTTTGAGAAAGATGCAAAAGAGAAAGATGCACATGGCCGTAATTCAATCAAAAGAGGGAAAAATAAGCGGGTTAGTAACTATGGAGGACTTGATAGAAGAGGTATTTGGAGAAATTCAAGATGAACATGACATAACATGAGATGATACATAATGCAAAAACACTTTAAAAAGAGGTCAGAGAAGGGCGGTCTCCCACCAGGGACTCTCGCTTATGTAGGAGAAAAGAAGGTCGAAAAAGTTATAATTACCGTTTTCGATTATGATAGCGAGCAATATGAGGAGAAAGAGCTAAAATCCATTGAGGAGTGTTTTCCATGCAAAGACACGCCGACTGTTACCTGGATAAACATAGTGGGCATCCATCAGGTAGAGATCATGGAAAAAATAGGCATTCATTTTGGCATCCATTCGCTTATAATGGAGGACATCCTCAACACGAGGCAGCGTCCGAAAATGGATGATCTGGATGACTATCTCTTTATCGTTTTGAAGATGCTCAGTTATAACGAGGAGGGTGATGAGATTGATACTGAGCAGATAAGCATCATCCTTGGACAAAATTTCGTTATCTCATTTCAAGAGAAGGAAGGGGCTGTTTTTGAGCCCATTCGAAAAAGGATCAGGAAGAATAAGGGGCGTATAAGAAAAGAGGGTGCAGATTATTTAGCCTATGCGTTATTGGATTCTGTCGTAGATAATTATTTCAAGATTCTAGAGCAGATAGGGGAAAGGATAGAGTTCCTGGAAGAGGAACTGGTAGAAAATCCATCAACTCAAGCACTTCAAGAGATACACAGGTTAAAGAGAGAAATGCTATTTTTGCGTAAATCTATATGGCCTCTCAGGGAGGTTATAAGTGAATTGGAGAGAGGAGAATCTTCGCTCATCAAAGAAACTACTGTAATCTACCTCAGAGATGTCTATGACCACACAATTCAGGTCATTGATACCGTGGAGACATTCAGAGATATGATTTCGGGAATGCTTGATGTTTACCTTTCCAGCATAAGCAACAGGATGAACGAGGTAATGAAGGTGCTTACTATTATAGCAACAATCTTTATTCCCTTGACTTTCCTTGCAGGGGTTTACGGAATGAACTTCAGATATATGCCTGAACTTGAGTGGCGTTGGGGATATTTTGCTGTTTTATTTCTAATGGCGATTATATGTATAGGAATGGTAATTTATTTCAGGAAGAAAAAATGGTTATAGAGGGTGTCTAAGCTAACATGATTGGATTATAGTTATAAGAAGATGGGAGAGTTTTATTGAAGATAAGCTCGTAAAATCACATGCTTTTGAGGAGGGTGCAACTGAAGACCTCCTTCACCTTCTTAAAGGCTACGGGCTCGTGCGAGCAATTATTACAGAAGACTCACCTTTTATTGGTAATTCTCTGTCCGAAATTAAATTAACCGAGAGGGAGTTACTGGCTTTGCTTGTATTTGTTACACCTTTTAAGGACGGAGTGAAAAGATGGCGGAAGAAGTAGACGACGGGAAAAAAACTACATTAGAAAAAGTCATTCGTTATCTGTCTTTAGCTATCGCACTCATTCTATCTGTTGCATATATCTTATCCGGGCAGATGGACCTCTCGAGTTTTGAAGAAACGGTTGCAAAATGGATACCTGAGATAATCAAGATTTTTGTAATCATCTTTCTAGCAAGTTTCACATTAAAGGTGACAGAGCCCTTTTTCAGAAAAATCCTGATTAAAACCATAAAGAATGATGAAGAGATTGAAGGCGCTATAAGTTTATGGACGTATCTTGTCGTGTTCTTAGCGATTTTGATAATTCTGATAAATATATCGGGAAACATAGCTGCCGCAGGTATTTCCATCGGTTTATTTAGTGCAGGAGTGGCTTTTGCGCTGCAGCAGCCTTTGTTGTGCATTGTCGGATGGCTTACCATAATAACAAGAAGACCCTATAAGTTAGGCGACAGAATCCTGATAGGAGAGCTCAAAGGAGAAGTTACCGATGTTAGGATGATGTACACGATTTTAAGGGAAATTGGAGGCGACATATTGGGCGAAGAGCCTTCAGGAAGGTTGATTATCTTACCAAACTCCACTATCTTGCAAGAACCTATCGTCAACTATACCTCCGATAATCCTTATATCTTTGAGGAAGTTGCCAACGCGATAACATACGAGAGCGATTATGAACTGGCAAAGAAGATAATGCTGGAAGCGGCAAATGAGGTTGTTGAGGTAGATATGAGAAGAGCATACCATAGGATGCATCGTGAATTTAAAAAAGCCAAGCTCGAGCATGCAATCTTTGATGAACCGCAGATAAGAGTTGAGCTTGGTGATTCGTTCGTAAATATGAAGGTTCGTTTCTTATGCGATGCAGGAAGAGAACGAAAGTTAAATCGGACATAGTGTGGAAGATTCTGGAGAAGTTCAATGCCCCGGGAAATAAAGATAAAGTGGAAATCGCTTATCCACATACCGAATTGGTCTTTCATAAGGCAGTGACCGGCACATCATGGAAAGAGTTTTTGGAGAGAAAGTAGTTAATGGGCAATAAGCTTTATATACTCATCTCACCATGCACCATGAATGATGATGATTTAAGAAGATGCAATATGGAAGCAGTCGGTGCCGGATATAATGGAATTAGAAGACGAAGAGGGAGTTCACAGAGGAAAGCAGGAGGGCATTAAATCTTAAATCCCTGGAATATAATAAGTTAAAATCGGGATTAGAAGATGCAAGGGATAAAGGTGCAGCGATAATTGTGATAGAACTTGGAAGGATAGAAATAGAGGATAAAGAAGATATTACGGGGATTTACAACGGGAATGGCTGTTTCACACCTTGTTGTCGGTAATAGGATAATCAGTCCCAATTACATTGAAGAGAAGACGGAGGAGAAGATTGTATTAATGAATTATCAGGGTAGGACTTTTGCGTATCCAAATTACAGTTGAACTCAAAAGCATGCTTGTAGGACGAAGCTTCACGCCAATCTCCTTTTTGTGGGTAAATGGAATACCTGCACTCGTATCTTCTTAACCATGTGCATCCGGAACCGATATTGCAGGACCTATCCTGCCATCCGAAGACAGCATAAAAACGCTTCTTAGCAGTGTTATGTAGTCGTCTCCATCCCTTATCTCGTTTTCCGGTATCCCCCAGTGGATCACGGACAAGCCCTTCTTCCCGTCAGAATTTAGAGATATTTAAATAAATGGATATAGTATAAGAAAAGGAAAACATGAGGTGAGAGACATGGTAGAAGAACTATCAGGCAACAGGAAAAAGGTGTATGATGCGATGGTAAAGAAAGGTGCGACAAGCGAGGGAAAGGCAAAGGGAATGGAGGATATAGTAAGGGAAGCGAAAATCCCGAAGGGAGTGGTGGCGAACAGCATAAGCGAGCTGATAAAGAAGAAACTTGTGAAAAGGAAAGCGGGAGAAAAGACCGCAAAGTACTACATAATTTGATGATTTACGCTCGCTCTGATAATTGCTGCTGGGAAAGGAAGTAGCTTTGATATGTATCTAAAGGCTGATAAGGGAGAGAGACAAAAATGAAAATTGCATACGTATGTATCAACCTATCTGCCCCAGCAGTGCGGGATAGCCACTTATACTGATTATGTCATTCGGGCAATCCAAAAGGTGAGTCCCTTAGTGGACATTAAGGTGGTTGCCGAGAAGGGGGCGTTACCAGTTAAGCAGGCCAAAGTTTGAAGAGGTTAAAAATATCTCTGATGAACTGCTCGTTCTTCCAGACAACACCACAGGAATTGCAAAAACTGCTATTCGCCTTTTTACGGATACAGTATTTGAGCAGTATATACTCGATAGAACGGAACAATACAGGAGAGCAACCTCATGGCCGATGACCGTACGCAAACATTTACGTTTGTATCTGGGCGTGGATTAGGGGGATGGCGGAGAGACAGATAGAGGCAGAAGAGATGTACACGCATATGAGGTCTGCGGAGAAGATAGCAGGGATATACATAGACGTTTTTACTGCTGTATTTTGAGAATAGGGTATGCAGTAAGTTCGGATTGGTTTAGCATCCACATAAAACTTTGTACAGTGGGAAAGATATAGAATACAGATTAGGTGCGGCGATGTTCAGCTTGGAAGACCCATCGAAATTATTATACCGGCATTCAGAGCCTATTCCTGAGCCATAAATGGATTATGAGATACGAGGAACGGTCCCTAATGTGGTATTCGCTTGTGGCGCATGCGAAGTATAGAATAAATACTATATATATATATATAACGGTGGGGCAGATAGTGTAGTTTGCGTAGCTACCGTGGATAAAGAAGAAATGTTAGAAATTTTTTGAGCACGAGTCCACCAGGTCAGAAATCGCAGCTTTGCCGACTTAACCAGCTCGCTCCATATCTTTTTTGAACACCACCGTTCGATACGGGAAAGGTATCTCAACGCCCTCGCTATCAAATCTCTTCTTTACCGATTCTCGTATTTCCGTGCCTGTTCCCCACGCCGTGGGCCTGTCAGCCACCCAGAACAAAGCTCTTAGGTTAACTGAAAAATCGCCGAGCTCCGTAACCCGCACTTTCGCTTCTTTATCTGCTTCATGCATCACGTCCGGATGTTTCTTTATCTCGTCAAGGATTATTGATCTGGCAAGGTCTATATCAGAATCGTAACTTATCCCAAAATCAACCTTCCATAGCACCGTAAGGTCCCCTATCGTCCAGTTTATTATGGTTTCTTCACTTATTCGTGAGTTAGGGATGATCTGCCTTTTGTTCTGCCATGTTTTTATCACAGTATGCCGGAGTGTTATATCTTCTATGGTTCCATATTCATCTCCCATTTCTACGACATCACCGACACGAAAAGGGCGAAAAATAGCAATCGAAATACCACTAAACACGTTAGAGAGTGCTCTCTGTGCTGCAAAACCTATGATGATGGCAGCGATTCCTGCACCGGCTGCCATGCCGAGCACTAAGTCCGGAAGACCGGGGATGAGAGAAATCACGACTATACCGCCTATTAGGTAAATAGTGACGGTTATTATCCTTCTAACGACAGAATAGGTAGTTTCATCAACTTTGAGCTTCCCAGTTGCGAATTTGAAGTAGACTGCCAAAGCACGGTTTATGAGCTGAGCAACTATGACTGTAGCTACGATCGCACCGGATATTTTAATAACCGTATAAATTAGGTTATACAAAGTTCCTGTTGGCACAGCGGTCATATTTAGGTGGAGCATATTAAATTAGAATTATTATTGGTATTAGAACTCACACACATAAATTTATTATTTCTTTCGCCCAACCCATAGCTATTTCAAAAAGAAAGCTTTACCAAAGATATGATATACTTTATGTAGAATGGCAGAGAAAATCGAAAATAAGGAAGGAGAAAAAGGGAGATTAATAGACGATTATGGTAGAGAAATAAGGAGTTTGCGATTCTCACTCACGAATCGGTGCAACCTGAACTGCATTTATTGTCATAACGAAGGCGAGGGCAGAGATGAGGTAAGGACGGAAATAAGCGCTGAGCTTATAATCGCGATAGCACGAGTAGCCTCAACTTATTTTGGCATAAGGCGAATAAAATTTTCAGGTGGTGAGCCGTTGATGCGAGCGGATCTCGCAGAGATAGTGCAGGGTATAAGAGATTATGAAGATGACATCTCAGTAACAACAAATGGCATATACTTAAGTAATTATGCGGCTGAACTTGCGGATGCCGGACTGGACAGATTGAACGTAAGCTTAGATACAATTAAAGGGGAAAGATACGACCTCATCACCTCTTCGAGTAACAACCTGCCACGGGTGATTGATGGCATATACAGTGCGATAGATGCGGGCCTTACACCTATCAAGCTTAACACTGTTATCCTGAACGGAATAAACGAGGATGAGATAGAGGACCTGATAGATTTTGTGCGCGAATGTAATAAAAGAGGCGGGGGTGGGGAAGTGGCAATATTGCAATTAATTGAATTAATTCCTTCTTTTAATCACTCTATGCAGCCGTATAAAGCGGACTTTTATAAGATCGAAGCGAAACTCAAAACGAAAGCAGCAGCAATAAAAACGAGGCGGTTGCAGCACAGGAAGAAATATTTCGTTGACGGCGTTGAGGTAGAGGTTGTTCATCCGATAGATAATACGGAGTTCTGTGCTAATTGCTCCCGGTTACGAATTACTTCTGACGGTAAGATAAAGCCATGCTTGTTGCGAGATGACAATCTCGTTCCGATAGAGCACATTGACGAGGAACAGATAGCGAACAGCTTGAAATTGGCGATGCAGTATAGAGCACCATTTTATGGTAAACTGCACCCTGGAATATAGATGCGGGATCGA
>CAZOEM010000142.1:0-6758 GCA_964578735.1 uncultured Halobacteria archaeon
AATAGTCAGCGACTCGTTTATTCAGATGCAGCTTGGATATTGCAGAGCGATAGCAAACTATTCAGGAGGTAAGTATTACCCGATTGCTGATTTGACCTCGGGGGCAGTGCGGGATATTGTTATCAGTGAGCGAAATATGTTAAACGATCTGCAGACTGTTGTGTGATGAAAATGACATCGAGCACTGAGACAATACCAGAAACGGGCAAAAGAGCGAAGATAAAAGCGCAGTATAAGAAATTCATCGGCCGGAAAATAACATTTATTCTCTTTTGTGTCCTCTTAATATTTGCCATCGCGGGTGTAGCCGCAACGCTTGGCTCTTTCCCTATCACGGTCGCTGAGGTCTATACAATAATCTGGGATGGACTATTTCAAACCCCGGAAACGACAAAAGAGGTTGTCGTCTGGAACTTGAGACTGCCACGGATTATAATGGCTATCTTAGCTGGTGCTGGGCTTGCAATCGCGGGTACAATGATGCAGGGCATTTTAAGAAATCCGCTTGCAAGTCCCTTCACCTTAGGTATCGCCTCCAGTGCAGGTTTTGGCGCTGTTATTGCTATTACTTTAGGTGCTGGTTTTATTACTGGCGAGTATCTCATTGTAGTAAATGCATTTCTCTTCTCTCTAATCCCTACATTTGTTATCATAGGTTTGACACGCTACAAAAGAGCTACGCCCGAGACAATGATTCTCGCTGGTATCGCAATGATGTATATCTTCTCTGCGTTGACACACTTAATAAATTATTTCGCCGAGGCGGAAGCGGTAAAAGAGGCATACTTTTGGATGGTTGGCTCTCTTGGCCGAGCTTCCTGGGATGAGCTATTACCGGTCACAATTGTACTTGTGGTGTGTACTATCCCACTTATGTGGAAATCGTGGGATGTCAATGTCATGGGTGCTGGAGATGAGAGGGCAAAAAGCCTCGGTGTTAATGTCGAGCGAACTAGAATCCTTATATTGATAATTTCTTCCCTGCTAACCGCTGGCATCGTATGCTTCACAGGCACCATCGGATTTGTAGGATTAGTAGCTCCCCATATATGCAGAATAATTATAGGAGGGGATGTTCGATTTTTAATCCCTGCTTCGGGTCTTTTTGGTGCAGCATTTTTACTCGCTTGTGATCTTATAGCAAGAACAATCATGGCACCTGTAATCCTCATGGTAGGGATTGTGACTTCCCTGGTAGGAGGGCCTTTTTTATTCTTCTTGTTACTAAGAAGAAGGAAGGAGTATTGGTGATAAAATGGCGAAACTAAAAGTGAAAAATGTGACTTTCAACTACGCAAGTGTGCCAATACTTAAAGATGTCTGTATAGAGCTTGACAAATCCGAGATGTTAGGCGTGGTGGGCCCAAACGGAGCGGGGAAATCCACTCTGCTGCGATGTATAGATCGGATATTGAGCCCACAAGAGGGCTGTATTTTACTTGATGGAGAGGATATAAAGAATATGCACCTGATGGAACTCGCCAAAAAGGTAGGGTATATTCCTCAGAGTGCTACTCAGGTATTCCCGGCCACTGTCTTCGATACTGTCCTCATGGGCAGACGACCTCATGTCGGTTGGCGAAGTAGCGAAGAAGACCTCGAAAAGGTTTTAGATACTTTGCAAATGATGCACATCGAAGACCTCGCCATGCGAGACATTAATGAGGTTAGTGGCGGTCAACAGCAGAAAATTTTTATCGCGTGCGCACTCGCGCAAGAGCCCGAAATCCTTCTGCTCGATGAGCCTACCTCTAACCTTGACATCAAACATCAACTGGAAGTGATGGACATCATAAAAAATATTGTGGTAGAAAGAGGGATTTCGGCAATTATGGCTATCCACGACCTCAATCTTGCTGCAAGATACACTGACCGGATAATAATGATGAATGGCGGCCATATTTATGCCGCCGGAGAGCCTTCTGCTGTCCTCACGCCCGAGAACATAAATCATGCCTATGGTGTTGAAGTGGAAGTGATCAATCACAATGGAAGACTTTATGTTCTGCCGATAAGACCCGTTCGTTGCTAAATTGTGAAACGATAGCAAGACCACTAGTTAGAGAACTCACAAATAATCATTTGCCAGAACTGTATCTAACATTTTTCAAGAATTTTTAAGACTGATATTAATCTCGACATTTGTATTATTCACGGGAACTGTTTCAGCCGATTTATGGCCGTTACCTCCATTACCTCCAGGTTATGATACTAGACGAAAACAGTGACAACCATCCTCTGATGGCTACCAATCTCGATTCATGGTTTAGCACAGAGATAATTATCCATTGATGGCGCCGTGGGAGAGATACAGTGTATAATTATATATCTTTTAGGAAACATTTTTAAATCAAATGAACAAAGAAGAAGCTGAAGATCGGGCACGTGGGCTTCTTAACGTGATCGAAACCACGTATGAAATAAGAATAGTGAATTTAGAGACGGTTATTGAGACGATAACAGGGATAACATTGGACGGAAATAGGGTATTAGCTATTTGCACTGCTTTGAATTCATGGGTGGCTATGGATCCGACGGTGCAGGGCAGGGCAGTCGAAATACCTGTTGATTTTGTGATTGACTTGGCGGGCAGGCTGTAAATCCAACATGCAGTGTAAAAAGTTTAGTATTTGTATTGTATAGCTTAAAAAATCGAAAGGAGACTTGAGATGATCCATGACCATACAAAACTTGGAAAAACTATCCGTGAAGTAATCAAAGAATTTGGTATATGTAGAGATACATATTATCACTGGTATCACCGTTATGAAGAAAAAGGTATTTTCGGTCTGTTCGATTCTAAAAATTTTGGGCCCAAAAACACCCGATTAAAAAGTAGAGAAGAAGCATGAAAGAGCCATCATTAAACGATGGGAATATTGGAAGTATGTTCTGCATATTGCTGCATGTTATAGGCTGGAGAAGTACTTGTTATAGTACAGTCCCCAAACATACTATGCCTTTATCTTTTTATTCGATCAAATCACCATGTATACGTGATTTGGTCAAAGTAATAAGGAATGAAAATTTTCACGCTTGGTCGATACAGTCTCCTATTTTTGGATGGTCTCGGTTTTTTTCATCTAAAATTTATGCTTTTTATGATAATGAAAGAATAAGAAATAGAGAAAAGTGCCAAAAGCAGAAGACGTTAAAAAAGTACTTGTAATAGGTTCTGGACCGATACAGATAGGGCAAGCAGCCGAGTTCGATTTCTCGGGTTCGCAAGCTTGCCGGGCGTTAAGAGAAGAAGGCGTAGAAATAGTGCTCGTGAATTCCAATCCAGCAACGATAATGACCGATTTTGAGATGGCCGATGTAATATACATAGAGCCGCTACTGACGGATGTGGTAGCGAGGATAGTGGAGAAGGAACGCCCTGACGGCATATTAGCGGGTTTGGGTGGGCAAACCGCATTGAACCTAACGGCCGAATTAGCAGAACTCGGCGTATTATCAAAATACGGTGTAAAAGTTCTTGGGACTCCGTTAGAAGCCATCTATGACGCTGAAGATCGAGAACGATTTAAACAAACGATGGAACGCATAAACGAGCCGACACCAAGGGGTGTTACGGTTACCTCCGTAGCAGAAGCCGAAGAAGTTGCAACTGAACTTGGTCTACCAGTTATAATCCGACCTTCTTACACTTTGGGCGGCACTGGTGGCGGGATAGCGAGGACGCTGGATGAACTGAGGGCGATAGTATCTTACGGGCTACAAATTTCACGGATTCATCAGGTTTTAGTAGAAGAGAGCGTACTTGGCTGGAAGGAGATAGAGTATGAGGTGATGCGTGATGCAAAGGACACGTGCATTACGATCTGCAACATGGAGAACATCGATGCAATGGGCATTCATACCGGCGAATCAATAGTGGTCACGCCCACACAGACTTTAACCGATGAGGAGCATCAGATGTTGAGGTCGGCATCGATAAGAATAATACGTGCGTTACGAGTAGAAGGCGGCTGTAATGTCCAGTTAGCATTAAAAGACGGTTCTTACAGGGTAATAGAAGTAAATCCTCGTGTGTCCAGATCGTCTGCACTTGCATCAAAGGCTACCGGGTATCCAATTGCAAGGGTAGCAGCGAAGATCGCGATCGGGCTCCATCTGGATGAGATAAGGAATGACGTGACGGAGGAGACACCTGCTTCCTTTGAGCCCGCAATAGATTACGTAGTGGTGAAGATACCGCGATGGCCTTTTGATAAGTTCTCAAATGCTGATAGAACTTTAACGACATCAATGAAGAGCACCGGAGAAGTAATGGCGATAGGGCGGACTTTTGAGGAGGCGTTACAAAAAGCGCTTCGGTCCTTAGACATAGACAAGGACTTTGGCGCAGGGCATGAGAACTGTTCAGAAACAGAGCTGAAGCGGCTTTTAGAAGTTCCAACGGACGATCGTATTTTCGCGATTTACGAGGCTTTGAAACGTGGTATCAGCACAAAAGCGATAGCTGAACTGAGCTGCATAGACCCGTTCTTCATAAATAAGATAGCAAAGATAGTGCAGATGGAAGCGGAATTGAAGACGAACCTACGCGAGAATATGAGAAAAGTGAAGAGAATGGGCTTCTCCGATGAGCGGATTGCATTGCTAACCGGGCGAAGCAGTGAAGAGATAAGCGACTACAGGAGAAAAGAAGGTCTTTTACCCACCTATAAAATGGTGGACACATGCGCCGCGGAATTCAAGGCTAAAACGCCCTATTTCTATTCCTCTTATGAGCAAGAATGTGAATTAAAGCCTTCGGCACGAAAGAAGGTGTTGATTATTGGTGCTGGTCCTATCAGAATAGGGCAGGGGATCGAGTTTGATTATTGCACTGTGCATGCGGTCAAAGCGCTGAAGGAAGAAGGAATAGAAGCGCATATAATAAATAACAACCCGGAGACCGTATCTACAGACTACGATACCTCAGACAAACTCTTCTTCGAGCCTTTGACGTTTGAAGACGTGCTGAATGTGATAGAGAAGGAGAACTACGATGGCGTGATGGTGCAGTTTGGCGGTCAGACCTCGGTTAACTTAGCGGTTCCACTGAAGAAAGAACTGGAACGGTTGGGGGCAAAGACGATAATCATGGGAACCGACCCTGAGAACATAGATATTGCAGAAGATAGGGAGCGATTCAGCAAGTTCCTGCTACGGCTGCAAATACCACAGGCTGATGGTGGATATGCAACCTCAGTGGAAGGTGCGAAGGAAGTAGTATCGAGGATAGGTTTCCCCGTGCTTGTTCGCCCATCCTACGTGTTAGGCGGAAGAGCAATGGAGATAGTGTATGACAAAGAAGAGCTCATTCGATACATGCGTGAGGCGGTGCGAGTATCAAAGGAGAAGCCAGTACTAATAGATAAATTCCTGGAAAAAGCTACTGAGATAGACGTAGATGCAGTGTGTGATGGCGAAGAGGTTCTGATTGGTGCGATAATGGAGCACATAGAAGAAGCTGGCGTTCATTCCGGCGATTCCGCTTGTGTTATACCACCGCAGTCATTATCTATGGGTGTTATGGGAGCTGTAAGGGACTACACACGGCGGATAGCGCTCGGATTGCAGATACAAGGGCTGCTCAACATTCAGATGGCAGTTAAAGATGACGTGGTCTACGTGCTGGAAGTGAATCCGAGGTCAAGTAGGACAATCCCGTTCGTTGCGAAGGCAACAGGAGTACCACTTGCAAAACTCGCAGCTAAGGTGATGTTAGGGCATAAATTACGTGATTTGGACGTTAAAAACCCGTTCTTTAAAAAAGAAAGCTGTACCAAAGAGGGATATAAAGAAGGAGAAATAGGGCATGTAGCAGTGAAGGAGGTTGTATTGCCGTTTTTGAAGTTTACGGGTGTGGACACTATTTTAGGACCTGAGATGAAGAGCACGGGCGAGGTGATGGGGATAGATGACGAGTTTGATAAGGCGTTTTTCAAGTCGGAACTCGCGGCTTATAATCCTTTGCCGTTGGATATGGGCAGTACCGTCTTCATTTCCGTATGTAAAGAGGACAGAGCGGAGATAGAGGATGTTGCAGAGAACTTAAAAAAAGCGGGGCTTTCTATCGTCGGCACAAAAGGCACTGTGGCGTATCTAAGGCAGTGCGGGATTGACGCAAAGAAACTAAAGAAGTTGCAAGATGGGTCTCCAAATGTGATAGAGATGATGCACACGCAAGAGATAAAGCTGGTGATAAATACGCCTACTGATAAACAGTCTTATAAGGATGGAGCCCAGATACGGCGGGCTTGTATTGAGCTCGGTGTTCCGTATATAACAACGATGCAGGCGGCGAAGGCGGCGGCATCTGCTATATTAGGGATGCAAGAGAGTGGAGGGGAGATTGAAGTAAAGTCAATAAATGAGTACTTTGAGTGAAAGCATCAAAGTCCACCAAAGATTACTTATATACCTTTATCAAATAATAGAGTGTTTAACGTGAAAAAGCGGCCAATCAAAAAAGGTGCTCCCCCCTTTAAATTGGGTTAATTAATTGACAGGATGAAGAACAATCAATCAAAACTAAGAAGCGGATAAAAATATCTTGATACCTTCCCAGGTCCATATATGGTCTGTTAAACCTGCGGCGATTGCAGGCGTGCGTTTTTGTTTCCCTCTGCCCTTGCCGAGCGTCAAACTCATATGTGGCCTGATGAAATTTGTGATTAATCCAGGCGCATCATGTATCCTTGCTTTTATAGCCTCTACCAAAGCTTTTGCCGACTCACCGCTCCGATCTCCGACATGGAACGCGA
>CAZOEM010000143.1:0-6732 GCA_964578735.1 uncultured Halobacteria archaeon
TGAAGAGGCTGGCTAATTCTTTTATCTTTTTGTCCGTTTCTTCAAATCTTTTGTCCAACCTTCTGTCGGTTTCTTCAAATCTTTTGTCCAATCTTCTGTCAGTTTCTTTAAAATCCTCTTTAATTTCTCTTTCCGTTTCTTTAAACCTTCTGTCGGTTTCGGCAAACAGTCTAAAAATATCCTCTTTTGTTAATTCCGCGGGCATTTTTTTCTCTCCCTTCAATATTTTGATATATTTCAAGGTTATTTAAGCTTTTGTATTTGACGATATGAAAAACCATATTCTCATCGAATTTAATCTAACAATTTACCCTCAGGCCCGTTCTCTAAAGAAAACGAGATTACCGAAAAATCACGATGATTCTTTTTTAATTGATGCCGATTGTTAGAATATCATCGACACAACTTGTAATGGTCTTATTGTATTAAGACTAATGAAAGGAAAATAGGGTGAAGTTGTGTCTCATAGTGTTACCTCTCCCAATAAATACCCTTAGCTTATTATTGCTTATCGTTCAATCTCTTCTTCTAAAATATCTAATACACGCTTAAGACTCATATTCTTATGTGGATAAACATCCTCGCCGAGATGAATATGGTCGGGATAAGTTTCGATAAGTTCCTTATGATGCGGAGCATTATCCCACCTTTTTATTAGTTTTCCATTTTTTCTCTGCAAATGGTACTTATATTTAACAATGCATGGCGAATTATCAATTTTCACATACTCGAATAAATGCATCTGAGTCCCATTTGTAAAGAGGACAGAGCATTTTATCCATCCTCTATCTTCACTTATCTTCTCTTTTGAACTTTTGAAACTTGAAACAATGGGTGAAGCTATCAACATGCTCTCGATTTCAGTGAAGTAGTCTTCTATCATCTAAGGACACCTTCAAGAATGTTACATTTTTTTTCCCAATACTCGTATGCGTCATGCACGGCATACCATTCAACATAATCCATGTCCGAATCTTCTGGGAATTTTCCCTCCGTTAATCTCTTTTCAAATTCCGTAAAATCCATATTGTATTCACTTATGAAACGAGCCTCAGATTTTTTATACTTTTCCAGCTTTGCTTTGGCCTCAATTAATTCCCGCTCCAACATTTTTCTCATACCCATTTCGATTACTCTCAACCTATGCTCATCCTTTTCGCTCTTTATGTATTCCATCAGAGCATTTGCATATTCTATCGCCATTTTATTCTCCTCTGTATCCATTATAGACAAAGATATAAAAACGTTTTACCTGTAACTTGCAATAATGAAGGATATGATTGATTCCCTCTCTTTTCAGGTAATGCTCGAACTCAGAGGTCCAAGGGTTCTTGTTGGAACAAAATCTTGTATCCGAGAGGGCGCTTCTGAAAATCGCAGAGAGGATGGTGGATGTCACGTGTCTGCTCAAAAACCTATGGCTTTTTTAGCAGATACTGCAAAATTTCAAATGCAAATTGCAAAGTCAAAGTTCAACAGAAGATGTTTATGGGCGTTTAACATTTAAAATTTACAATTTTAAACTCAAAAGGCTCATCACCATTATCGTTTTATATTTTGCAATTTGCACTCTGCATCTTGCAATTAATTGCTCGAAATCCACAGGATTTTGAGCAATTACGAACTCCTCCTTGTTCTATCGGTTCGTCACACAACCGCAGTTCCTTATTCCATCTTTCCACTCGGCAATATAGGCTTGCTCGCTGGGTCTTCCAAATCGGCAACTGTTTTCGTTTTCTGACCCGGACCTCCGGAACCTTCGTACTAACCTTGTTAAACCGTGTGATTCTAGCGCATAACACTTCTGCTTACACCTGCGATAGTCAAAAACAATATTCCAGTCAATGATAAAGATATGCCATTTGTATCACCTATTTATAGACATAGCTGCTATCATGAACCAAGTGTTATATAACACAAGGGGTAACACGTAATAGATGGGAAACAAAATCGGTGCACGCATGCGGGAAAAAGCATCTGGTTTTATGTAAGAGCCTAAGAAGAAAATACGTAATTGGTGGGAGAATTCTTAATCAGGACATCAACTGTGTTTTAAACGATCTTCAATTCTCTTAAAGGCCTTCTCAAATTCTTCAATAAGATAATATGCTTCAATCCCACACTTTTCAGCATTATCAGCCATAATCTTATCATTTGTTATTAACATTGAACCGGTTAGTTCCGATGTGGTGATGTAGTATAAGTCCACTGCTCTCCCTTTAACCACAAATGCTAACCTATAAGCAATTTCAATCAATTTCTCTTCGCTAATCAGCTCGATTTCGGATATTAGCTCATCTACAAATCTCCTGACAACCTTTGCATCTTTTTTCCTGCTTAAAACGCTTGCCAATTCGATTTTCAGTATCCTAGGAGCATAAACTGCAATTCCACTCTTTGTGATAATTTCCAATAGCTCACAGGACTTCTTATATCTATCTCCCATCTTCGGGAGCAAGCTGTCTATGATAACAGAAGCGTCTAGGACTATCACCTTCTTTCACTGATAAGTTGAGCTGCTAAGTCTTCCTCAATATCTTCAAAATATTTCCTATACTTCTTTACAATCTCGAATAACAACCTGTTTTCGATCTTTATCTTTAGCCTTTCTCCTTCTTTCATGTTAATCCCTTCAAGCGGCTTAAAGATACCTTTCTCATATACCGCTTCTATAACCTTCTGCATGCTTAATGTTCTGTTTCACATCTTTAAATACTTATTGGCAATCTCTTCATTAATTGTAATCTCCATAGTCCTCTTGCAAAGTTGATGTCTGTATATTCAGACATTCTATTTTCAGCCGTATTGGCTGCAAACATGGCGGATGAAGAATCAACCAAAGCAGCCATTGTATATCTAGAATCTAGAGAAATTTGGAAAAGACACTGCAGGACAGCAGGTTTGAAGATGCGACAATGCGAGTAGCGTTGTCTCTTTTAGCTGTTTGTAAAGTGGCTATGGAAAATGACAAGCTGCATCGGCTCTTGCTTCGTTATCAAGCAAAGAAATCGTCAAAGCTACGAGTCACAACTACGAATCGAAGTTAAGAGAATTAGATCGTGACTTCTACCTAAAATTCAAGAAGCTATATGTGCATGAACTCGAAAAAAGAAAGTACATATCCCAACATAAAAATGGCGGGTTATAATTAGCAATCCAGATATCATAGTTGTACCGAAGGATAATTCAATTTAGCCCCCTCCAACATTTACCATTCAGCCATCCGCTGTAATTCCTCCTTTGAGTTAAAACTGATCTACCCACATCCAATTAACTAAACATCATACAATATCTTTATAATGAAATATAAGGAGAGATCAGCAATAGAGCAGACTAATAAAGAGCTAAAATCATATTTGGGCATTGAAGGAAACCACTTCAAGAAAAAAGAAAGTAATTACGGCTATATTTTCTTGCTCTCTTTGATCTATAACCTTGTGCAGTATCCGAGGTTGTATATTGATGGAATGAGCTTTAAAGATGTTTTAGAACTGTTATCTTTCTATTTACTTTGGAAAACCCCACCAAAATTCGTATTCTCCGTTGTTGAACCGTTAAAATGTATGCTTGATGATATTGAATCTGGCAGGCTAAATAAAATAAACGTTGGCTTAATGGATCCTATGGGTGTGCCAGAGAGTCTAAGAGCTTAATAAGGCGTAAAGGGGTAATGTGTAGAAGAGGTATAAAAATAAAATCGCTCTTTTGAAGCCTGCAAATAATAGCACAAAAAGGAATGGAAAGTGGTGATGGTAACTGAGACCTCAGATAAAAATTGAAGCCCGCATACGTTTTACCATAATTTTTTAAAAGGATAGAAATTTAGTCTAACGATTATTTCTTTGTGCTGATTTACAAATTTTAGCTACGGATAATTGACCAATGGTTCAAGTGCATACAAAAAGACATCAAATAATATACGCTGGTAGATATATATAAGAAACTATCTGAAATTAGAAGAATGATGCTTCTGTTGCCACTCATGGATTCTCCAATAGCACCGCGGTAGGTGCCGAGATAGCGCAATTAGCAAGAAGTTTAGATTATGATCCCGTGAAACTATTCTACTATGTGCGGAACAATGTGGACTATGAACCTTATATGGGGATAATGGCGGGTCCCAATTGGACATTGTTGCAAGGAGCGGGGAATTCCTTCGACCAGGCTCTTTTGCTCTCTTCTTTACTTCGAGAGTCTGGAATACAAACGAGATATGTCTATGGTGAGATAGAAGTGTCTGCTGACGATGCTGCGAAATGGCTACGATCAGAAAACGCAACTCAAGCAGCAACGTTTTTAGCGAGCTATTTTTGAGTTCATAATATATACATTTATATAACATGAAATTAAACAAATTTTTTAAGAGGTAAAATCATGAGTGTTATAATTACGGAAAAAAAGATAGTTCTAGAGCTTCCAAGGGGAGAATTCGAGGCTATAGAGCCAAAAGTCATTGAACGGGAAGTTTTAAATGACTTGAGAAGGTTAAAAGCAGTAAAAGAGTTCTCTCGGGGCAACGTTTCAGAAAGAGAACTGGTTAGAATCCTGGGGCCAGAGAAGGCATTGAATATAATAGAAGCAAAGAGAATAACCGAGGAAAGCATAAAGAGGGCGATAGATGAGTATATCCAAAGTTGTCGGAATTGAAATTGTACCCTCATCATATGTCCTCATTAGAGCGTATTTAAAGGATGTTTTTTCATAGAGGTTAGTGCTGTATTCTCCACAATTCAACACTTATTCTTCCCACTCAACCCACTATTCTTCTTCATTTTCCTGTTTTTATCAACTTGATAATAACAGCACGCTAAAAAACCATAGAATAATGGTAACTGCTCAATATTCTGTGGAGTCATAAATCCCAAACTATAAAATAGGAAATACCAAACAATATCTAATAGCAAAATCCTACTGTTCAAAACACTCTTGCTAAGGGTTTGTTTTGAATTTAGATAGTTGAATTTGTCTCATCGCATTGATTCAAAGTCAGGCAGCGATTGTTGCCATCGTTCTAATAGTAACTCAGATTGCGATTCAACTATTTTTATCTCATTTGAATGGCTTGTTTCTATTGCGCTCTGGCTTGGAGTATTCTCTTATGTTGCTCTATTTCCATATATGATGACTATCTTCGGTATTTCGGACCCTGTAAATCGTATAAAAAGATTGCTGAAGCGTATCACCAGAGATAGAATTTTAAACTACATTAAGGCAAATCTAAAAGTGTACGAAACAAGCACCAAAAAAGATCCTGTTCAGCCAATCGTGGATATAATCTATGGCTCGGTTAGGATACATGATCTCGATACAACCGGTGTGGGATTAAAGGGGATAGTAGAGCAGGCAATCAAGATTATTAATTGCGATGTGGAAGAAGGGATTTCAAGATATTTCTGTTATCATCTACGGCGAGTGGGCATATTTGCTGCTGGTATAGCGGACGAAGAATCAATTATAGAAGTTATTGACAATTTAGAGACTTTCGGAAAATCTACCGTGTCAAAAGACCTTAAATATGCTCCATGGAAGCAACATTGGCTATTGGTGCTGTTGGAGAAGCTGCGGTGAAAAAATATCTTGAAAATGCGGTATTATCTCTTGAGGTACAAAAGTTAAATATAGCGTTCTAAGAACTTTTGTGGTGTGAATAAACAATCTTGTCCCATCCACTCAAAATCATTGATGTTGGAAGTTATAAGCGGGCATTTTAGTTTTACCGCTAAACTACCAATCAGATAATCCCTTGCATTCCTTTTGAAGTCCCATCTCCCAATAGCAGATTTACTGGCAATTTTTGCACATTCCTGGTCTAATGAAATCACCAGGACGTTTAACGTTTCAAGAAAAGCATCAACGAACTCCTCTCCTGTTTCACCTTTTCTCTTTAAATAATGATATAAGAGTTCCGTGTAAGTAATAGTTGAAACAAAAGCAGCATAATCACTTTCTTTTATCCAATTGCAGAACTCTTTATTAGAGAATACGTTTGTATCGAGTACTACATTATTATTCACTCAAATCCCTTCCCTAATCCTTCTTTAGTTTCTTTCACTGTCACATCTACATCCTTAAAAATCTCAATTCCCTCTTTTATGACTTCTTTAGCCCTTGTAATTTTATAACCGTCATCCGTCTTTAGAAAGACAACTTTATCTCCTGCTTTTATACCTAGGTCCTCTCTTATTTGCTTGGGTATAGTAACCTGATATTTCTTTGTAACAGATACCATTACGTTCACCTCTTTGTAATGATATATTTAAAAGGTAATACATATATTTTTTTTTATTTTTGGGAACTATTTACCAATATTTTAAGATAGCTCAATGCACAAGTAAAGCGTTAGCTGCTGAATTATAACAACACATTTCCAACACAGATTTACACAGCTTGCACTGATTTAGTTTTATCTGCGTTAATTAGTGTTAATCTGTGTCAATAATTAATTTTAGTTGGATATTATGCTTTCTTGTAGTGAATGCTCGCCCGCTCGCTTATTCCCTCACCCAACACCAAAGTTCTTAGGCTGGAAATCCGGGTTGTTTAGTATCCTGATCATCCCCTCGCCACTGCCTGCTAAAACAAATAAGCCATTACGACGACTCTCCAGTCGCTGATACGTTTCGGTAACATTTACATCTCTTTCCTGGAACAGTTTTAGCGCCGAAGGCTTGACCAGAGCCTCAACTAACTTGCCCCACTGTCCCGTGAAGAGGCTGGCTAATTCTTTTATCT
>CAZOEM010000144.1:0-6725 GCA_964578735.1 uncultured Halobacteria archaeon
GTCACCTCTTGAAGTTCGTATCTCAAACTAAAAGGTGCCTGACTGTATATAAATATGTACTATGACTCTGCCACTAAAAAACGCAATTTTTGGTGGTGCTGAGTATAACAACTGGATTCCCTTCCACATCATATTCATAAACAGCTCGAATTAAATGCACCTCTTCTCTTTTATGGGCTATGTATCTACTACGATGTCCGATAACAACCTCTTCGGGATATATCAATGCGTTAATCACCCTTTCCATATTTTTATGAGATATACCTTTCCCCTTTCTTTCTCCTCAATTTTGAATTTTTGGACAGCTTCTATGATCAACATAACCGAATTGATATTTGTATAACGTCATAAACGTTTTTTCGCTTCTTCTAAATACGTTCCTTGCGTCTTCTCTTTACATTACCTATGTATCCTTCTTCCTCAGGCATAATCTTCAGCATTCCTCATGCGTAACCCTTTTTAACCATGCTATTTCGTCAAAATCTCTGTCAAAACTGACGATATAGCTCACTTCATTCATCGTAGATTCTCTCTGAATTTATTAAGGCGTCACCACCCAGGGATATTATCCCCTTGAGCTTTAAAACTTCTTCAATAGGTACATATTTGGGTTTTACTTCTCTGTTGTCTTTTCCTACTTCTCTTATAATCTCCTCTTGTTCTTCTAGAGGTAGTTGAGCTAAAATTCGCACAATTTCACCTTTTGGTAAGTCCAAAATAACCTTTGTCACCTATGTTCCCCTCCTAGCGTCTATTATCTTTCTGCTCTCTCTATTATTTATCATAACATACGTCATTATAAAAGCCACCATATCTGCGCAAAAACAGAAATTCTTTTAAACCGACTGTGAAAAAGAAAAAGTGTTTTGTCAGCATTCTACATTTTGCATTTAATTACTCAACAAGATACTCCGGCTCTTCACCTGCCGTGAGCTTATTTCCCCGCCCATATCAACCAGATAAACATCCTTTGAATTCACGCTCAGCACCACTGCCATTTCATCATCTGAATAATCCACCGAGTCTTTTTGTCCTGTGCCGTCCATTTCAGTGTACCAAAAGACAGTTACCCTCTTACTTCGATCCTCTGGATTCTCGAACACTATTTCAAATACTGACCCTTTACCTACATCTCGCTGCTTTGCTTCTAACGGTAAAAACCCACCCGGCACATCAAATCTTTATCCCGTTCCACTAAAACATGTGGCACAAACTTGTAACGTAACGCTCAGCCACTTTTGCCTGTTGTGGAGCAAAATTCAATTGTAGCGACAGGTTATTGGATTTTACCGCTCCGCTTTTTCTTGTGTTTGTGTTTTTTCTTTTTCCTCTTTTCCTCTTTTGGTGCGATAAGCTCAAGTTCTTCACCGTATTGCGCCACGACTCGGCTACGTAATTCTTCGAGCTTGGAATCAGGAACACCATATGCATTTATGGAATAGGCCCAATCGCGCTGACGAATTAAATCACGTTCCAGTTTTCCTGCGCATTCTTCGCAAAGAAGTAGGTCATCAACACGACCAAAAAGACCACATACTTGGCACTCACCGTCATAGAAACCGAATAATTTGTCCTCATCTTCGTAGGTCATAGGAAATCTCCAATTTCAGATAGTTTTCTTTTTATATATACATACATGCAGAAAAGACAAAACCATGTAAATTTTTTCTTCTATCTCTTATCACACACTTTAAAATTCAAAATCAATTTTTACACCTCTTTTGATATGATACGAATTTCATTGCCATTCGTGTGTATATAAATCATCAACCATGATACAAGGCATCACGCAATGTCTTCTTCCTTCGGCGGAAGTATTATTATTTCTGCTCTTCTTCCCGTAAATTCCCTCAATTCCGGTAATTCAATTTTGCCCTCTTCTCCAATCTTCACAAAAAATTTTAATGCGTCCATTTCTCTCCTCTCCTCCACTTAACATTACCCGATTTTTTGTTTCATCTATGTAGCGATCACATTTCAACAAGATATTGCGGCTCTTCACATGCCGTCGCCATCACAGAAGTATTATACACCTGCGGTGAGGTTATTCCCCCGCCCATATCAACCAGATACACATCTTCTGAATCCTCGCTCAACACCACCGCCATTTTATCATCTGAATAATCCACCGAGTCCTTTTGTCTCGTGCCATCCATTTCAGTGTACCAAAAGACCGTCACCTTCTTACTTCGATCTTCCGGATCCTCAAACACTATTTCAAACAATGTTCCTTTCCCTATATCTCGCCGCTTTGCTTCTAACGGCACGAGCCCATCCAGCACATCAACCATTGTCGCAATTGCACTCACCGATTTTTTAGCTGTTATTGACTCAGTCTTATCATCGCAGGGCACATCATAAAGCCAAAAAAAATGTTAGCATCAGGAGCATTCTCATCCACAGTCTCCTCTTTAAGATTGAATATCTCTACCCTTTCAAGCCCATTCACGAACATCAGTGCTAAATACCGTGTCAATACGCTTGCCTGGTTATCATCGCCATACACAAACCCGCCATCCTTATTTCCGCCTGTTGGGAACCCAAACTTAGTTATCCAAATAGGTTTTTCTTTTCCTTCGTTGCTCAATATCACCGCTTTGACTTGTTCCATGTTCTGTTCGATCTTTTCCAGGTTCTGATACTCAGAATAATAATGAATAGCGACCTTGTCCATGAAGTAGTTATACGCAGACCCGTCGTTTTGTTTTATCTCCCGGTACATAGCCTCCAGGTAATCAGTGTTGAATCGTCCAACGTGATCGCCATCAACGCTGCTTTCCATGCCCAGTCCTGCGCCCATAACAATACAATTCGGGTTTGCGGCTTTCGCTGCTTTGTAGTCTGGAATCAGTCTTTTACGCACATACTCTTCTGGAGACATGTAATCATGATTCACACTCTGACATTCTCTCTTATAATCCACTTCGTTGCCGAGTTCAAAATAGATAACCTGGCGTTTTAGTCCGGGCATATCATCTATTCCATCTCAGTCATACCGTTCCACTACGTGATAAACGTAATCGTAGTACTGCTCTGCGGTGACATCATTGATGTCAGAGACGACACTTTTAATTCTATAGCAATACCTTTTCAGCGAATTTTTACACTATCTCTGTAAAGTGTAACTAATTTACCCAAGAATACTTCCGGATCGTATTCATGGAGAAAATTTTCCATCAGCATAATTTCTTCTTCTGATTTTAGATTACCATGGCGAATATAAAGGATCCCCTTTGTTTTCTCCGCCGGGAAGCGAAGGGGATTAGTAAAATGATAATCTCTGGTAACGAGAACCGCCTGCTCTCGCACTGTTAAGGCGTAAACATCCTCATCCGAAATCCCCCTCGCAGATAATTCCGAGATAGGGATAACATCGTGCCCTTTCATTCGCAACCTTTCCACAACTCCATAACTGACATTCTCGTCTATCACAATTTTCATTCGTAAACAGCCTTTTCAGTAGCCAGGTATGCTGCATATTCGAGGCAAGCTAAGATATCATCATACTTGAGATGTAGGAAGTTTTTTAGTATAGTATCATAATCCTCACCCGCTGCTAAATGACTCAGGATTATATGTACCGGTATGCGTGTATCTCTAATACATGGTTCTCCACCACAGATATTAGGGTCTGAAACAATTAGTGTCTTTATATCCGAACCTTTTTGGTGCTCCATTCCTCATCCCTCTCATTCTATCAAATATCTTTACCTATTAATTAAAAATAAAATTTTATTCTTTATTAATTAAGAGTTGCCCCTCTTTCCTATACCCCAAAGAATAAGTCACTTTAACTGAGGATATAATGAGCGAAGAAGGGACCCATGACCTGCCGAACCGATAGGATTTTGTGATTGCTTTCAACAAGATATTGCGGCTCTTCACCTGCCGTTACCATCACCGAAGAATTATACACCTGCGGTGATCTTGTTTTACCTTCAAAATCCACCAAGTAAACATCCTCTGAATCCACACTCAGCACCACCGCCATTTCATCATCCGAATAATCCACTGAGTTCTTTTGTCCCGTGCCATCCATTTCTGTGTACCAAAAGACTGTCACCTTCTTGCTTTGATCCTCCGGATTCTCAAACATGATTTCAAATAGTGACCCTTTACCCACATCTCGCTGCTTTGCTTCTAACGGCACGAGCCCATCCAGCACATCAACCATTGTCTCAATCGCCTTCACCGATCTCTTAGCTGCAATAGTCTCCGTGCCATCTTCGCATGCTACAGCATATAATCCAAAACTGTTAGCGTCTTTAACGTTCTCATCCACCGATCCATCTTTAAGATTGAATATCACTGCCTTTTCTATTCCATTTACGAACATCAGCGCTAAATACCGTGTCAATAAGCTTGCCTGATTCTCCTCGCTATACACAAATCTGCCATCTTTATTTGTACCTGTTGGGAATCCAAATTCAGTAATCCAAATGGTTTTTTCTTTGCCTTCGTTGTTCAATATCACCGCTTTGACTTGTTCTATGTTCTGTTCGACTTTTTCAGGGTTCTGATACTTCGTTACCGAGTTCAAAATAGATAACTGGGCGTTTTAGGCCTGGCATGTCATCTATTCCATCGCCGTCATAGCGTTCCACTACGTGCTGAACGTAATCGTAGTACTGCGCTGCGGTTATATCGTTAATATCAAAAGCGACATCGGTATTTTTTATGCTGAGTGTGAGTAGTAAGTCAGGCGAGTCGGGATCCTGATACAATTTGACCAGGTTGTCATAGCCTGAGTCGTATAATACGCTTCTGCCACAGGGGGCGGTTTGCCAATACGGGTAACTCCATTTCGCTTTTAGCCATTCATTACCTTCTAAATCTAGCGGTTCTAAGCCTATCCACCATGCTTGGTCTCTGACGATTCCGAAGGTTTTTGGTTTTGCTTTATACGAAGGGAACATCTCTGTCCAGTTGTGCCAGTGGGCGTTTAACGATTTGTAAATATCCACCTTCACATCATAAGTTCCCGCGTCAGCAGTAATAGTATGCCCATCCAACATATCAGGATCATCTATCGCATCCTGAATCGTTATAAAGGTAAAGGGAAGAAGCAAACCGTTCGATTCCGTAATTTATCGCTTTTCCTTTTAGTTTTAGGTATATATACATGATTATCAAATTTCTCTTTCTGTGACGGGCAGGTAGGATATTGTTTTAGCTGAGTGGAGTGTGATCTGATGTCATTTTTTGAATGGTTTGTGGAGGATTTCAAGTCCTTCTGATTTCGAATAAACACTCAAGGATACGGGATAATTAGTATATAATGTAACTATATCCTCATCTTTTGGATTTAACAATGTGTAGATAAATCTCCTTGAATATGCATCATTGTCTTCAATAAGGTCTTGCTCCGTAATTTCACCAAATTCATACTTTGGCTTAGTATCATGTTCCACTTTGAATAGTTTAAAATCGCTCTCTGATGTGTCGAATACGAAGCGAATGGGCAAATTTTTAAGAGGCACCTCTCCAGAATTCAAAATCCGAACCCTATATGCGAGTAGATAAGAAGTTGAAATGTTATTTATCATAACTTTAAGACTACCAGTGACATCTGGCTCTATGTAGCTTATCGGACCTTCTATTGAATAGCTGAGCTCCTTGAGTTCCGCATCTTTCTCAGAGAGTTCCTGGAATACAAATAGCACCATCCCACCGATGACCGTAACGATTACGGGTATGATGAGCAAACGTAGTAGCCATTCTAATTTTTTGTTTGTCATGTCATAAGCCCCCTAAATGGCATGCCAAATTGCCTGGTTCTGACCCACTAATAATCGAATCTGCGCTTTCTTGCAATCTTTCACAATTCGAGAATATTGGTAGAAAAGGTGTGTTTTCATATGATGTATTCGTAGCATACTGGACATAGAAGTCAGCATAGCCGACACCTTTTATACTTGAAGTAAGATTATTATAATTTGAATTTTTTCCCTGTGCCATTGTTTCAATATGAAAATCACCAACAAAGTCACCAACACCAACAACCTTTGGGATTGTTTTTTTTGTGGTGTCTTCTTCTATTGTGAGATTTAATTTTGTCATTATGCCAGAACCCGATAGTAAATACAGTCTACTCTCAGTATCATTAAAATATGGGGCGGATTTCCATTTTTGGTCATATTCGCCTGTCCAGTAGTATGATATTGACGTATAATTCAATTCCGCAAATGAACCAGCTAGTGAGATATTTGTCCCTGTAAGATTTGAAAGGTTACATACGCCACCAAAAGAAGCATTTAAATCTAATGTAAGTTTAATAGTATTACGTCCAATTGTGAAATTTACATATTCTGCATTGCTAAATATTGGAAATGAAGTTGACACATTATTTAGAAATATAGTTTGTGTTTTTGGTCATGTTGAGATGTTTACCCAAGGACACTCTGACAATATGCTATCGCTATCTTTTATGCTTTGAGCTTTGTACTCTCCCCCCATTTCATTACATTCATCAGAACGGTCTGATTTATATTGTTGACAATCCACTTGTGCTGTCACTGCCACAGGACACAACATAAACATCAGTAAACACACTACGATAATCAAACACATTATTTTATTCATTTCTTTGGAATAATGAGCCCTCCATTTGTATCCCTTTTTTCCTTTGCATGATCATAACAAACTCACCACAATACTATTTCTACATATTCTATACAAGTTGTGATGATATAATTCCAACAGTCGGAACTTCTTTCGGATATTCA
>CAZOEM010000145.1:0-6708 GCA_964578735.1 uncultured Halobacteria archaeon
GCTCATTTCCGCTCTTTATGATTGCGATGCTTTTGTCTTGTTTATCCAGCATCTGGTCTTGCTTCTCAATCATCACGTCTTGCTTCTCAATCATCACGTCTTGCTTCTCAATCATCTGGCTTGTATCCCCTTTCACACTCTTTATGCCTTCGTTCATCGAACCCAAAATCACAACCATCTTCTCCGCCTTCTTGTCGAAGCTCTTCATCACGGTCAGCATCTCGCTTTCCTCAGCCGGAACATCCGCGCCCCACCTCTCAAAACCGGTGAATTCTCCTTTGTACTCTTCGTATGCCACATCCAGCGCTTCCATGCTTGCAAAAGAGGGTAGATTTTGCTTTATCTTATCAATAAACTCGCCCATCGCTTCTTCTCTACCCTCACAAACAATATTAACGCTTCCATCTGGCAAATTATCTGCAAAGCCCGTCACACTAAGCGAATCCGCGGTATTCTTGACAAAAGTCCGGAATCCCGCCATCTGCACATTTCCTTATTTCGTCTCTTTTTTAAAGGTATATACAGTATAAGTTCTGCCTATTTAATTTAGGACGCGGATTTACACGGATTTACACGGATTATTTTTTCTGTGTTAATCAGTGTTAATCTTACTTCAAATCCTGATAATCTGCGTTCATCTGCGTCCGATTATCAAAAATTATTCTTTCTTGACCCTCCCGGATTATGACCGCTCAAATGGATGCCATTACCGATTCCTGGTTTTTTACTCCGTTATTCCTACCGCGCACATCTTCGCTTTTATCTCTCCTTTTTGTGAGACAACTAACATATTTTATTGATACATCTTATAAACTTTTCTTATTAATAGTATGGAGTATGAAAATTGGAATTTTGATGTTAAAAAGAAAAGTTTTTCTTTTAGCTCTCGTTTTTCTTTTTCCAATTTTTTACCTTCTTTTTTAGTTTTTCTTTTAGCACAGGCTAAATTTTCTTTTTGTAAAAAAGAAAAAGTGTTTATATGTGCGTTGCCAACATTATTATTGGAAATAGAAATGGCGGAATTGGTGATTAAAATACCGGAAGGATTGGAGGAAGAAATTAAAGAGATACCAGAGGAGGATTGGTCAGAGGTTGCGCTAAAAGCTATTGAGTTAAGAGCTTTTGAATTGAAACTCGAAAAGTCACGCAAATTGCGACATGCTTTGTTTAAGGCACTTATCTCGGGGAGCAAGTTAACTGAAGAAGATGCCTTAGAACTTGGCAGGAAAGCAAACGAGGAAATGTTTGCGGAACTTAAAGCGAAAGGACTGGTATGAATGGAATCCATCATAGTTGATGCTAATAAGGTTTTTGCTGCATTCATCACCGAAGGTGTAGTGCATGACTTGCTATTTTCTGATAAATTCAAGCCGGTAGGTCCAGAGAAGTTGCTGGAAGAGGTTGAAAAACATAAAGATGAAATCGCAGAGAAAGCAAGAAAGGAGTTAGAAGAGATAGAATTGGCGATAAAACTGCTTGAGCCTGAGTTTAAGATATTTTCTCGCCTGGAATATGCTGGCAAATTATCTGAAGGATTAAAACTCGCTCCACATCCAAAGGATGTAGAATATTTCGCATTAGCGTTGATCTCCGATTTTCCAATTTGGTCTAATGAAAAGGCATTCAAAAAACAATCCAAAGTCAAGGTGTTCTCAACTTCTGATTTGATTTCGTTTTTACCCCAAACTCGACCATAGACCTCACCATCGCCAAACCCCACATTCCTTGGCCCATTCGTTTCTTCTACCATTTCCTTCTCCTTCCCTGTTTCATCCCCGTTATTTATCAAACTTTTTTCTAAAAAGTTTGTGTTTAGGGACATAAATAATGAACCCTAAAAAGACTCGGTTTTTGATAAAGAGCCAAATAAAGTTAGGATTTAGTGAGAAAGATATACAATAAATGAGAAGGCGATGAGGGAATCGGTGCGCATGGGGTCTGGTTCACTCAACTTCGGAATGAACGTTACATTCCCTTTGCTGTTATCGTCCTGCAAGTCGTAAATGGTGTCGCCCAGCGGTGCATTATTCACAGCATACTGAATTGAGCTGTAATCACATCCTGTAGTGCAGACAGTCCATCCGCGCTCGCAACCGTTATAAAGGTAAGAGCTATATAAAAGCTTTTGGGTTTTGATTGTATATACAGTAGAGGACTATATTTATATATAGACGCACTACCAGTATGGTGGTTGAAATGGCGAAACTGATATTTAAATTTGAAGAGAAGTTCTCTGATGTGTTTATAGCAGAGGTCAGAGAGAGCGAGGAAGCATACGTGAGGGGTGGATACATAGAAGTAAAGAATATTTTGGGGAGAAAGGGAAAAACTATTTAAGTCCCTATGATTGATTCAGAGATGGCTCTTATGTGATCCTTTGTGCAGTTGTTTTCGGCTCTCCTTTTCAGTATCAGTCTGAACAACCAGAAGTGTTTGTGTCAAGTTTCCGATTTTTTCTTTTATATATTCGGATTTAATATATTATCATTATGATCCGAAAAATTGTAAATCGTAAGGAAGAACTCGTATTTCTTGAAAGAGAATTTATATCCTGAAACGAACGGAGGATAGGAAGCTCATTGTGGCAATTGACGAATTCGCCTATTTGGTGGAAAAGGATGATTCGATTCCTTCTGTATTTCAAAAGATAGTGGATGTACATTTGAAAGGAACGAACACCTACCTGATTCTATGTGGTTCATCGATAAGCATGATAGAGGGGATTTTAGGCTATCGGAGTCCACTATACGGACGAAGAACCGGGCAATGGAAGGTAACGCCTCTGAGATTCAAGGCTCGGAAAAGGGAATACACTATATGACGAGGTCGAATTTATCCTGAGAGCGGAACTAAGAGAACCTTTAGTTTATTTTATATGTCCGTGGTGGAAGCGATAGCGAATGGCGTTACAAAGGTTCCCGAAATAGCCAACAGATGCTATATGAGTGCAAAGGACATCCCAAAGTATCTCCAGGTATTACAGCGACTCCAACTTGTTCAGAGGGTCGTACCGGTCACAGAAAGGAAACAAAAGACAAAAAAAGCAATCTATCAAATCTCTGATAATTTCTTTCGGTTCTGGTTCAGATTCGTAAATGAGGATACAAGGGATATTCTTTTTGCCGAGAGTAAGTGGCAGAATAAAAAGGTTGGCATTAGCACATATCATAATCTGATAGAAAAGGCCACACGTGTCGAATGGCACAATGATAAAAGAAAGGAATACTTTGCTCTGTTTTCAAAGGCTGGATTTACACCTGAACTCAAGAAAGAGAACGTCATTCTTTTTGACCTGAAGGAGATTGAAAAACACATGGGACGATTTTAACGTAAATATACCAGAAACAAATCTGCCAAAATCCGCCAGCGGTTAAGTCTGAAATTTGCCGTGACCCAGCCAACAGTATCGACGATGCAGCCGGAAGTATTCAGATGACACCAACAATCGTCATTACTTAGCACTATATCCTCCTCTAAATCCGCAGCTGGCCAGAACGGATTGTCCTTCCCTGTTGAGAACCCGGCATCGGCTATTAAATAGAATCCCTGTGCCGGTATCGTTGCGCCTGCGGTGATAGTGGCATCGGAAATGTGGGTTGCTGTATCAATGGTCCAGCCCCCGATATTTATATCCGCCTCTGCTAGATTATAGAGTTCTATCCACTCGCTAGCAGATTCATTCACGGCATCGGGATAAACCGCACCTATCACCACATGCGCCGGCACTTCTTCCGCTATCGGTAGCGCCATGCCATGATTGCAGCTAAAATAAATAATAGTAGCAAAACACAAAAGGAGAAGGTTTTGTTTTGTAGTGTAGTATCTTAGGACACTATAAACAGTAAGCTTTTTAAATATCAAAATCAAGATTTATTTTGTGTAAAGAGGAAATGAAATTCAAAGATGCGATAAAATAAGATGAATATAAAATCACTGCAGCCAACTCCATTTAGCGATGACTTGTCTAATCCACATGTCCACGTCGCTACGGGAGAGGGAGCATATGATAACACGAGAGCGGTTCTCGCACAAATCAACCTCGCTGCGGTTAAGGGCAAGCGAGTTCTTTTAAAGCCGAATGCAGGGCGAATTGCTACTCCCGAATCGGGTATTACAACCAACCCCCAGGTTGTAGCGGCAGCAATTGATCTGTTCCGCGAGGCAGGAGCAACTGTCGCTGTTGGTGAGAGTCCAATAACAGGCGTCAAAACAATGGCCGCATTCGAAGCAACTGGTATTGCGTCTGTTGCTCGTGAGCGCAACTGTCCTTTGATTGATATGGACGTCCGGCAGCCAGTTCATGTGATTGTCGAAGACGGCGTTGCAATACAGTCGCTTACGGTCTGCCCGGAAGTGGTCGAGTATGACGTTGTCGTTTCAATCCCGGTAATGAAAACGCACATGCACACAGGCGTTACGCTCGCAGTGAAGAATATGAAAGGATGTCTGTGGCGCCGGACAAAGATCAAGCTCCACATGCTGCCCCAAATTGAGGGTGTGGGTGACAGATCGCTTAATATCGCCATTGCTGATATGTCATCCGTTCTTCGTCCGCATCTAGCGATTGTTGATGGCACTACCGGTATGGAAGGGCTGGGGCCTAGTGCAGGACAGGCGAAGAAACTCGATCTTGTTGTGGCTGGGATTGATCCATTCGCAGCAGATGCAGTTGCATGCGCACTCATGGGGCTGAATGCAGAAGATGTGCCACACCTGCGTATTGGCGCGGAGCGAGGATACGGCGTGATTGACATCTCCCGGATACAGGTGAATCCTGATACATGGCATGATCTTTGCTCGCCTTTTGAACGCCCTCCCGAGAACTTATCGATACGGTTCCCCGGTGTTACAATACTTGATGAAAAGTCGTGCAGTGCCTGCCAGTCCACACTTTTTATGTTCCTGAAACGATACGGAGATAAGATGTTC
Organism: uncultured Halobacteria archaeon; assembly: GCA_964578735.1. Classification (GTDB taxonomy): domain Archaea; phylum Halobacteriota; class Syntropharchaeia; order Alkanophagales; family Methanospirareceae; genus Methanophaga. Next base: position 4,930 of record CAZOEM010000145.1, read on the forward strand.
AACTACTTCCCCGAGCAAAAACAGGTTACTATTGCAATTGGGAAGGGGCATGAGTCTGTCCCATGCGGTACGCTCTGTATCGGTAACTGCACAGAACAGCATAAAAACCAGGGTGTTTTTGTTTCCGGATGCCCGCCTGTAGCGAGCCAAATAATGAAAGCGATCTCCGAACGTGATCTATAATATAGTTTTTGTATTTTTCATATTTGTATAGCTAACTAAAAAAACCACCAGATTTCACAAGATTTACACAACACTTTTTCTTTTTACAAAAAGAAAATTTAGCATGTGCTAAAAGAAAAACAAGTTTATTTGGATCAATAAGGAAAGGAATGGTCAATTGAGTAGAGAAACGATGTTTTTATTATTCTTTTTCTCGTGAAAATCCGTGTAATCTGGTGGCTCTATAAAAATGAGCTAAACAAATACCATTTTTCTTATTTTGCAGCTACGTAACCACAATATCTCCCACTTCTCGATCATGCATATCCCTCATATAAGCCATTGTACCAATAAGGATCCGGACTATCGTATAGATTAGCGCTATGACATACAAGAACCACATAACGATGGACAAAGAAACTATATGACTCCACTCGCCTTTTAGCTCATAGAAATCCTCTCTTGTATTCTCGGCCATAAGTCGCTCACCGGCAAACACATACTTCTTTGATGCATTGTCTAATTTCTGCTGGGCTAACCCATAGTTCGCATAAGCATTATCGTAGTCATAAGGATTTAAAAGCAGATACATGTCTAAGATTCTATTAAGGTCTTTCTCCTTGCTATTATCTATCATATTTCCCGCCTCAAACCGCAGATCGTTTGCCACACTTACTAATTCATCATGCTTATCCATGAGTATAGATGCCTCCTCGACACATCCTACTCGCTTCTCTTTGTCATTGAGCAGACCGGGACCGTATATCGTAGCTGCGTATTGATAAGAGAGAGAAGCGTTAAGCACATTCTCCTCTGCCTTTAAGCCACGTATATCGTCCCTTGCCTCTGCATGTGCCACTGCTTTCTTTATGTCCCACCCACGCAATGCAAGCATTTTCGCCTCCGCCTTCATTACCTCCTCACTTGTCGTATCCGCACCCGTTGAAATAGCAGGTGCATAGTCCGATAGTTCCAAACTCTTCAGATCGAAGTTAGCGTCTATACTGGATAGAGAGACAGAAGAGATCACTAAGCTCTCCACTGCTTTATCGTACGTCTTCTCATTTGTAAATACTATGGTATCATTCAACGCGGATAGTAGCGAAAGTGCGCCCTTTGTCAAGATCGGTATCTTTCTCCAGTCCTCTTTACCTATTTCGCTTTCCTTGGCAAGTTCCAATATCGCTACCCCATTGGATATTATATCCTTTGTGGAGGGATAGCGAGAATAAAGAGAACTGTTTCTAAATGACCTGAACCGTTCTATCATCATCGAGATATTCATCGGTACGATCTTTGCATTTACTTCTATACTCTTTGTTCTTATCTCAGAAGCACTTAGGTCATACTTCCATGAATAGTCCTCAGGCACAGCCTCCAATCCCGGTTCTATCTTGACGGTAATGTTTCTTGATTCGCCGGGAGGTATATCATAGAAATCCCGCACGCCTTTTAGCCATTTGCCGTATTCTCCTATGGGAGAAAAGCGTAGATTCTGCACCGGCTTGTATAGATATGTCTCTGTTAATGTCAGGTTTATTTCTCCCTTTTCATAGCCCCGCTCTTTCAGCTCTAATGACCCGAAATCAATAGATAGCGGAGAGGGCGTAAAATATA
>CAZOEM010000146.1:0-4636 GCA_964578735.1 uncultured Halobacteria archaeon
TTATTTTTCCATCAGTAATGCACCTTATTAAAGTTTATTCCGCAACAACTTTATTATAATGATTCCTTGCAGAATTGAAATTGTAGCAATGCTAAGATCATTTCCTAATACTATACTCACTCTTGATATATGTGCTACCATCATCTCTTTTAAAAATCCGAATTTCTTGTCCCATAAAATTCTCATTCCGCCCATCATCGAGGAGAAGAGGAGGGTCATACCTATTATTCCTGGCAGCATAAAAGCAATGTAATCTATCCCCGTTGACTCCGTTAAGCCCATACTGCCCATGCTTACCGAGCCTCTGAGTCCTGTACCCAGGAGGAGCAGCCAAAGTAGTGGCTGCCCCAATTGACTTATGAAGCCCACCTTATATCTCGACGATAACTTTATTCCGCGCAGCCAAATGATATATATCGCTTTCACGTTCATTATTATATCAGTTCTCACTCACCTTATTTATCACCCCTGATTTCCTTCTGCTTGCAACCATTCTCATTCTACGGTCCGATGGAGCCCTCTCATCTCGGAGTCTTTTACCCGTATAGTGTATAAAGACATCATCTAAGGTTGGTTTGTGTAGATCAATAGCGGCTATCTCGACGTTTTTGAATTCTTTTAAAGCATTTTTGACCGAAATGAGAGCATCTATCAGTAAGGCATCAGAATTTTTACTTCCGTTATCAATTTTCAGGTTGATTTCTAATATAACTTCGTTATCAGTAACTCCTTTTCCCGCATTGTTTTGAGTTATAGTGATGTCTGTTATATCAACTCCAAGTTCTCTGCGATTAATGCTCCTTTCAAGTTCCTTTTCGAACTCCAAATAATCATGTTTTTTAATAAGTTTTATAATAATTTTATAATCGTTCAAATTGTTCTTCAATTCTTTCGGGCTGCCAACTGTCTTTATTTCACCTTCATCTATTATTGCTATCCGGTCACAAATGCTGTCCGCTTCTTCCATGTAGTGCGTTGTCAGAATGATCGTCATTTCTTTTTCATTCGCTATTTTACGTATATAGTCCCAGATTTTGTGTCTTGTCTGTGTATCTAAGCCTAAAGTAGGCTCATCCAGAAACAATACTTTCGGGTGGTGTAATAAACCACGTGTGAGTTCCAATCTTCGCCTCATACCACCAGAAAAAGTCTTGACAAAGCTGTTTGCCCTCTCATCGAGCTCAACCAATCTTAAAAACTCCATTATATTCTCTCGTTTCACCGGAACATCATAGATCATGGCATGGAACTCCATGTTTTCATAAGCAGTGAGGTCATCGTCAGAGCTTGGATCTTGAAAAACAATACCTAATGACTTCCTTACCTTGTCTGGTTGCTTGGTTATGTCAAAACCATTGATTAAAGCAGTTCCGGAAGTTGGTCTCAAAATCGTGCACAGCATGTGGATGAGCGTGGTTTTGCCCGCACCATTGGGTCCGAGTAGCCCAAAAATCTCGCCCCGTCCTATATTGAGGCTTACGTTATCCACTGCCTTGAGTTCCCCATACTCTTTTGTTAGATTTGTGATTTGTATTACGTATTCGTTCATATCCATTCCATTATCCACCCCATTATCCACTCCTGTTTACCAATATCTCGATTGACATCGGGGGATTCATTCCCAATAATACATATACGTCCTGACCTGTTTTCTCTTTTATACATTTTGCACTTTCGATGAGGTCTCCTTTTGCAACAGATTTAACGCTCGTTTCGAAAGGAGGCTTGGTTGGTGTTTGAACATAAACGCAATGAGGTTGTATTTCAAGCAGAGCTTCGGACAATTCATCCAAACAACTCAAATTCGTTTCCTCATCTATCTCAACGAGCATTATGTCCACAGCCAGCTTGCCATTGCTGCAATTCCTCAAAGCTCTCAGTCCAGCTACAATCTCCTTCACAGGAGGAGTATTTGAAGGGCGGTTTATGACTTCTCTTAACTTGTCATCAACGACATCCAACTTTGCTATGACTACATCTGCCATTGCTAATCCATTCATAACACTCCTCTCGCAGACCCTGGAAGAATTTGTGTAGATGACAACCGGCACATCAGAAAAAAGATCGTCTCGAACTTCCAGTATACGCTCTACGGTTTCCTGGAATTCCGGGTTCAAAGTGGGTTCTCCGTTGCCCGTAAGGGCTATGCTTTCTATTTCCAGATTTATCTTTCGCAGGAATTCTGATGACTCTATGAGTCCTTCTTCTACTAAATCAATGCTTGCACTTGCCTCTTTGCCCGAATGTGTTTTTGTTCTGCCGAGCATGCAGTATGCACAGTCAAAAGAACAAACCTTTTTGCCAGGTGAAAGGAGATTAATCCCCAAAGATCGTCCACCTCTTCTTGAAGTGACCGGGCCAAAAACGATGGAATCTACAATGTCAGTGATGCTCGCAGTAGGGTCATACTTTTTCATTATGTTTAGCTCTCTTTATATCCACAAGTTTTGGTAAACCTTTTTGCTTGCAAAAAGGTTTGTGTTAATCACGTGAACTCTCGTACCTCTGTTAACCGCCTCCAATCAAATGTTTCTCTCTCGTCTTTTGTCTGATTCGTTGTGCTAACCTCGCCAGTTCTTCTTTTGATAGTGGTGCCGGAGACACAGTTTCTTTATTTTCATAGATTGCTGTTGCCAAATCTCGGAATAGACCTGCAATTTCCGATTCTGGTTTATGTTCTACCGTTGTCGTTGCATATATCTCGCTTTCCATTATCGTTGAGTCATTTGGAATTGCCCCTATGACCTTTGAATTCACACTATATGAAAATTCCTCCACGAGAGCGAGATCATCAATTGCACCCCTTACATTATAGACAATCCCCCCAAGCGGCGACCCTTCTCTACTTGCATGACGACTAATTCCTTTACAAATGTTGTTGGCTGCGTATATTGATAGATAGTCGGCAGAAGTAACAATAAACACATCATCTGCCAGTCCTCTCCTTAGTGGCATTCCAAAACCTCCGCACACGACGTCCCCTAGAACATCGTAGATGATCACATCCAGATTAGAATCATACAGACCTAATTTCTTCAAGAGATCGACAACGACGATGACACCCCTGCCAGCACAACCAACTGCGGGTTCAGGACCACCCGCCTCCACGCACAGCACGCCCTTGTAGCCTTTATACACGATTTCGTCCATATCTACTTGTTTACCGCCCACAAGTTCATTTAGTCCGAGTTTTGCCGCGCCTTTCTCTCTTAACACGTCTAACACAGTAGGGATATCAACGTCCCCACGTAAATTTCTCGTGCAATCCGACTTTGGGTCACATCCTATAACCATCGTATTAAGTCCGCGTTCGGCATAAACAGCAGCGAGGTTGGATGCAATCGTTGATTTTCCTATGCCGCCTTTACCATAGAAAGCTATCTGCCGTATTTTTTCATTCATTTTTCACACTCTTGTTTTTTCATCTCTCTGTTTCACACTTCCGTATAATTATTTATTACAGAATTTATAATCTTCTCTGTAAGGTGTGTTGTCCCCATAAACCCTGTATACGGTGCGTCGAAGATAGATACTTCATCTATTATTGGGTAAAAAATTCTAATCAGTGGCACGTTGAGTTCCCATGCTAATTTCATCTCCATCGAAGACCCAAAAATCATCTCCACTCCCTTTGATTTTATTACATTGTCCATCTCAAATCTGTCTGGCTCTATAAGCAGAGTTTCAAAATAGTCCCCCTCGATTTTATCCTGAGTAATATGGTTTCGCGAGGTGATAGCTAAAACCTTTACATTGAGGCCGAGTTCGTCGCTGAGGAACTTAGCAAGGTCAAATGCACGACACCCATCACCTATTACAGCAACCGACATATCGTAGATGCCCTGCAGGAAAAGGAATATGCGTGCTATACGCTCTTTAATATTGGCTTTCTCGGCGGTAATAAATTCCTGGTTTACTTCCCTGTTCAAACCCGTGGTTACACTTTCCAAAAAGTCTATGCTATTGTTCAACCCAAAGGGATAAGATGTCACTACATAAAGTAAATCAAATTTCTCTTGCATTATCTTTGCACTTTCAAGTCCATCTCCTCCCAGTACGATATTTAGTGATGCGTTTGGTGCATTTTTTATCGCCTCGAAACGGGAATTAGTTAACACAGAGTTGACCATTATCCCTTGGCTGTTTAACATCCTCTCGATTTCCAAAAGATCGGCAGATGACCTGATGTCATCCTGTTTAAAGCCAATCAGGTTTATTTTGTCTCTTTCTGCTTTACCGGGAACCATATACCGAGTAAGTTCAACCAATGTTTCTTCATAGCCAATCCATGCGGGACCCTCATAGCCACCAGTGCTTAAAGAGAAGATTTCAGCCGGGATTTCTTTCTTCATCGAGAGAACAACTCCTTCTACATCATCACCCATGATCGCAGGAGCGCTGCAATTAAGAACGGCAATTAAGCCCGGCTTGAAATTTTTATAGGATAGTCTTATTGAAGCAGCCAGTCTTCCCTCTGCGCCATATACCATATCCTGTGCGCGGAAACCACTGCTGACTATTCTAATATCATTTTGGTTTGATCCGAGTGCTCTGAGCAGTAATACACCACAATGGCAACCTGGACGAGCATGAACGATAGTTATCGAGTCTCGAATACCAGCAAGTGCTCTTGCTG
>CAZOEM010000146.1:4646-6673 GCA_964578735.1 uncultured Halobacteria archaeon
TTACAGTCCTGTGTGGGATCATATGCTGAACCTTCTCTTGTTATTACTTCTGGGTGGTTCATTTTTATACCTCTATTGTAGTACACGCATTCTCATACATAACCATGTCACCTGTTGCTCCTTCTCTAAGCGTGCCAAACATGTCCGCCAATGCTGCCCATTCTGGTATCATAGTGTTCCTATACAGGTCGTATTCCAGCATACTCAGAAGTGGATTTCGCCTTTGAGGCGTTTTAAGTGCTTTCTTCAACTGGATAGCGAGTTCAATAGGTGTCTCAAAGCCGATTCTTTGATCATGAAGCGTAAACTGCATAGCATTAAAAGTCCTTATGCCTTCTTTATTGTATTTATGGGCATTTGCACCCATTGAGATCACCAGATCGGTTCCAGCTTCTTTGATTGCTTTTATCTCTTCTTCTATGGTTGGATTTACAAGAACTTCCGGATCTGACCCATACTTTCTTGCCAGCCCAACGTTTATATCCAATATATCATTTATAGCTTCTGTGGTCAGACGACTCTCTAAAATCTGCGTCTTATAGATAATTACACTTGCTTTCATTCCCACATCACTAATCATTGACATTCCGATGCCATGAATGCCACCCATACAGGCAACTTTTTTATCCTCGAGACCCTTTTTAACTTTTGAAAGTCGCACAAATGCATTCTCTTTCCTTCTTTTTATCACTTCCTCGGCTTCACCCTCTTTACCTAATTGCTGTGCAATCTCCATAAAAATCCTTGTACTGCCTTCGATTCCATAAGGACTGAGCAATTCAGGATCCTTTGTTTCTTTATACCGATCAAATGCTAAAATCTCATAGTGGTCAACACCAAATCGTTCTTTCATCAAACTTGCCCAAACCATTGGATAATCGGTTATGGTGAGATCAGCCTTTGGTAAATCATACAGATCTTTTACCGTGGTATGATCGAAACAAATCTTATTTATTTTAATCCCCATCTCACTTAGCACAGAAACCATCTCAGCAGTCTTCAATCCCGCACCATGTATAGGGAAAGTAAAGATGTTTACAGAGCCATCGTTTTTATCTATTTCCTTCGTTTCCATACCATTGCACAGCATTTGATCTACAATCGCAAAAAGAGCATCCTGGTACCCAACAGGCTTTGTTTTTCCGACGAAATCACCGGTTGTGTAGATGATGTCACAATCTATATCTCCTTTTACCTTTGTCTCTTCTATAACTGACTTGAAGTTGTCTCCAATCAAATCGCTTGCACAGGTGGTTATCACCACGATCAGACTTGGATGATACTTCTCGTATGTCTCTTTAATTCCCTGGCTTAATTTGTCCTCGCCACCGTAAACAACTTCTAAATCGTTCATATCGGTGCAAGGGGTTTCATAGAACGGTAGGAAAGGTCTGAATGGATTTATCTTCCTCTGAAACGCACATCCTATTGGTCCGTGGATCAACGGCACTGCGTCTTCAATTGAGTTGGCAACCATCAAAGCACCCGAAATCTTACCTGGTATTGCGGTAATCCCATGTAAGGGCAGCGTGCTGTACGCGCTAATGAGCGGTCTCAAAAATCCATCATTCCTTCCATTTTCACTTCCTATTTCCATTTTTTGTTCTCCATACATATTTCCTACATTCCCTCCTTTGTTTTAGATATTACCATTTCTTACACCTTCCCAATTTCTTTTTCTTTCAATAAACCCTCAATTTCCTCATTTATCCCGTCGAGTTCTGCATCGGAAAGGGGTTTAGGTATCCTTCTATCATCATTATCAAAAATAGCAAGAGCCAGTTCTCTGAACATATCGGCAATCTCGGAGTCTGGAGCATACTCCAGCACGGTTTTATGCTGTATCTCAGACCTTGGTATAAGCTCACTCATCGGGATCTTACCCATCACCTTTGCACCCAATCTTGCTGCAAAGCCATCAACTATTGATGGTTCACCTATAACGCTCCGGCCGTTGTAGATTATTCCACCGAACCTTTATAGTGGGCATTTTCTCTGAGTCGGAACTTTTTCTTGGGCATTATATA
>CAZOEM010000147.1:0-6669 GCA_964578735.1 uncultured Halobacteria archaeon
GCGTATAGGCATCGCGGTAGCCAACTGTACGATATACCTCTTCTCCCTGCGAGTTTGTGAACACAATTGTTGGGACGTAGCGAATACCATATTGTCTATCAAGCCCTCCTGAGCCGACAATGGGGACGAATTTTTTAGACATGTTAATCACCCGTGTATCAGCAAATTCATCTGCCAGTTTTGCGGACGCAGGGCATCTATCGCTAGAGAACAATATCATTGTTGGCCTGTTTTGGGACTTTGCAATTTGCATAGCATTTTGGTCAGATGTATGCCATTCTATTGACGATTTCGCATTTACGTTAACGTGCATCACCACCAAGGGCAGGTGAAAATTGCCTTCTTCATTTATCCGTGAATGATAAAAGGGTATTTGATTCGCATAAATTGTAGCATCGGCGCTAGTGTAAAAAGGCATCATCGCTTCAACTGAACGATTTAATGCGTTATCATTTAAATTGCCAACCGCAATAGAAGGCGTTATGCAGCTTACGACTATCATCACCGCAACTGAAATCGCCAATATCTTCCAAATACATTTATTCCGCATTTTTATCACCTCCCTTTTATCCCCCCCGCTTAACATTCACTACGATTTTATCGAAGGTATCGCCCCCTTATAAATTTTTCTATTTGCATCATTGTGGACACAACACGTAGTGATGCAATAAATGAGAACTTATCATGAGCGTGGTGTTAGTTACGAGGGTAAGCGAGCCAAATGTTCCCACGCCTCCAGCCAGAGATTATAGTGAGATTACCACCAGAAAATAAACCGATTATTACACTTGAATCAAGGAATATCCGCTCTTTCTGAGACATATTCGTGATATAATTCATTTAACTCCTCCGAACTGATATTTACTTTTAAAATCTTCTTATACTTTTTAAGCCGTTCCTTTAATACTGAGTTGTCTTTAATTTCAAACTTGACTTTTGTCCCCTCAGGTATTTCCAATTCCAGAGGCTCCAAAGGCTTGAACACCCCTTTTTTATACATTACCTCTATTGTCTTTTGCATCTTCATAACACCACCTCTTCTATTTTATCATTTCAAATATAAAATCTTTTTTGATTGCAACAATTGATGTAACAGTAAAAGAAGCAACAAACAAACGACCATGTACAGTTGAGCACAACAGCGCAGTTTTCTGCGTCAACTGAAGCTCTTTGTAATCTCACTGTATAATTATCCCTCTGTATTCATATCCCAGAAAGTTAGCGAAAAAAGCGAAAGATGAAAAGCGAAGGGCTGACGGAGGGGGAAGATGCAGCCAAAGTTATCTAACTCAATGGAAGAAGCATGCTCAAGTGTGCCTGCTTTTTGGAAGGACAAGAAAATGAATTATTGACACAGATTAACGCAGAAGAAATTAAATCAGTGTAAATCAGTGTAAATCTGTGTCCTAAATAAGAAGAGAAAAATATGTGCTTTCCAAAATTTGATGTAGCGCTAAAAAAGAAGAAGATCAATATCTTCAAGATAGGTGTTATTTTCGAGTTTAGGGTTTCTACCACGAGCTATAGAGCAAGTGCCAAAATCGGGTGTGAAAAGCACAGATAAGAAATACCGAAAAGCTTTTATACCCCATCCTCCTTAAAATCTTTAGGGGGGTCCAACAATCCGAAGCGATTTAACAAAAAAATCCAAAGAGATGGAAAAAGAAATAAAAGCCGAAAATGTACTATTTCAGTTTTCTTATACCACGATAGTCGTATTATCGGTATTAATATTATCAATGGCGTTTGCAGGAATTGTATCAGCAGAGAATGAGGCCATTGAGGCGACTGTTCTTCCTTTAACTAGTGAAGAAAAGGACTTAGACTTAAAATTAAACGAAGAAGGCAAATCACGTTTTGCTGAATCCGATCTCTGGGTAGGCACTGGTGAGGATGATGTTCCAGATACCCTGTTTTCCGCCAAAGAAATAGCGACTGGTTACAAGCCAAGGTTATATAGAGGACCCCTCATCCAATGCCCCGATAGAGTCTATTATCGAGTCATTAAAGGAAAGGATTCTTATGTGGGGTTTGATGCGTATTTGATACAATACTTTGCGTATTGGGTTTATCAACCACCTATCCCTGAACATATATTCGATTATGAGCCCATATTCATATGGGTCCGAAACATAGGGGACAGGCCATACAGAGTAGCTTATGACCGTTGTGACACTGGAAAGCATCATCATGAAATTCACAGAACCTATTCTTGTATTTATCCAGAAGATGGATGGTATCCTATCTTAAGTCTTACAAACGACAAGGCATATTATCCCTATGGGAAGACTTTTTACTCCAACCCCTATTTGGGCAAGTTACACCTTTTGACATTATCCAATTCTCTTAAAAATAATTGGGATCAGACCCATGTTAAGCTTGGTATAGCACACCGATGGCATACCTTTGACACCGACATTTCAGGTACATGTTGCGACGATTATCCATTATCCGCTCTAACCGATGCTGTATTGATAACCGCTTATCGTGAAGAATTAACCGAGGAGGGCAATGTTGAAGCATTTAAATATGACATTTCTGATCCATTCAAGGGTGTCTTCTGGGAGGATCATTATCATAGAGATCATGAATTTCCCACAATTTCTGGAAATATAAAATCCGCTGTGGTGTATGACGGAATACTAACCGTTAAAGTTTCGATGCTCTACGACAACACCTGTGCTGGAGGGCATCCAGGTCAACATTTAAGGGGCCTTTGGGCGGATAGATTTGGCGCTAAAATATCGACTGATACAGGTTTTGAAATTATTGGGAATCCCGATGAGTTAGTTGAACAAAGTCTCGGTGAATATATTTTGAAATACGACGTAAGTGGAATGGATATAAATAGCGTTCTAAATTTGAAGGTATGGGATAATGTTAATTATAGACATTGCACGCTATCTAAACCTATTACTTTTGTTTCGGCTGAAGTTTACGTTCCAGATGACTATCCAACGATTCAAGCTGCGGTAGATGCGGTAAATGCAGGCGATACTATCATTGTGCGCAATGGCACGTATACTGAGAATGTAATTGTTAATAAATCGATCTCGCTGAGAGGTATTGAGTACCCAGTAGTTGATGCTGGCGGAAGTGGTATAGGCATATATGTCAAAAGTGATCGGGCAAATATCATTGGGTTGAAAGTTATTCATGGCGATAAAAGTGATTATTACAGCTCTGGAATATACTTACGCTATGCTTCTAATTCCACAGTTTCACGTTGTATTGTATCAGGATTTTATAATGGTATTTGGCTACTTCGTTCTGATTATAATCTCATTGATGGTAACACTGTAGAACAGAACCAAGGAAGTGGGATAAGAACAGATTATTCCATATGTAATAAAATCGTTAATAACAAAGCTTCTTTAAATGGCCATAGTGGTATTTTAGTTGATACGAGTACTTTTGATTACTCATCAGACAATCTAATTAAAAACAACACTATAACCAATAACCAATTTAGTGGGCTCTATCTTGCCTCGAACGGTGATCTTATTGAAGGTAACTATTTTTGTGATAATTTTCGTGGTATGACGCTTTATTCATCAGATAACAATCTCATTTATAACAACAACTACTTCAATAATACGTGCAATGTTGTTTCGATTGAATCAGCTAACACTTGGAACTCCCCCTCAAAATTAACCTATACCTACAAAGGTGGAAGATACAGAAACTACCTCGGCAACTACTGGGATGATTACACTGGAATAGACGCTGATGGAGATGGTATTGGCGACACCCCTTACCCCATAAATTCAGACAATGACAATTTCCCGTTAAGGGAGCAGTTTGAGAATTACGAGATCGAGTACGGTCCCTTTGAATTTTACTTATGTTCTCCTGCTGATCTGTTCATCACGGATCCTAAAGGGCTCCACGTTGGACTTGACCCAAATACGGGGCAGGTTGTTAACGAAATTCCTGGCGCCGTCTACACAGGCCCGGGTTCAGAGCCACAAATAATTTCTATTCCGGGTCGCAAGATAGGGGACTATCTGGTAACTGTAGTACCTCATCCGGATGCATCGCCTACAGACACGTTCACGCTTGAAGTTAGGACAGAAAATACTACGTTAGTTTTAGCAAAAGATACGCCAATTAGTGACATCCCCAGCCAATCATACCGTATTAAATCGACGAGTACCGGAATCTCTTCGGTTAGGACGGAGATAGCGATAGAGAAGACGGTGTCTCTAACAGGAACATGTCCAGGTTCTGATCCATTGACTGTGCATACTGGCGACAACATCACCTATTGTTTTACTGTCACCAATAAGGGTGACCTGACGCTGACCAACGTCACAGTTACTGATGACCTCTACGTACCCATAGCGATAGGAACAACCACCTTGGCACCAGGTGCATCAACATCTGGCACGCTCATGCACGTGGTGACTGAATCTGATATACCGTCAGTGATCAACATAGCCACTGCTAATGGTACTAATCCCTATGGGGTTACAGTGAGCGATACCGATGCCTGTACGATTAATGTCGAGATACATCCAGCTCTAAATGTTATTAAGACAGCATCTCCGACAGAAGGGGAACCCGGCACAACCATTACGTTCACCATAAACGTGACGAATACCGGCGATTGCACACTCAATCCTGTTAAGGTAGTTGATACGCTTCCTGCTGGATTGAACTATATCTCCTCTTATCCCATGGCAAGCACTCATGATGGCTCTGTCATCTGGAACAATGTAGGACCGCTTGCTGCTGACGCTTCAAAAACGCTCACGCTTGTTGCGCAGATTGGTAACGATGCACCAGCTTTACTAAACAACTCGGTTACTGTTACAGGGACTCCACCCACAGGAGGTAACGTTACTGCAAGCGACACTGCTAAAGTTATTGTCATCCGATTAGAGCTAGAAAAATCAGGCACACCAGGTACCGTCGCACCTGGTGGAACTGTAACATACACGATAAAATACTCTAACCCCGGTGGAAAGGATCTGACCAACGTTGTCATTACAGAAAACTATCCGGAAGGCGTAACCTTCATCTCTGCTGATCCGGCTCCAGATGCAGGCACAAACAACAAATGGACATTATGAACTCTCTCGGCAGGCGCATCCGGACAAATAGTCATAAAGCTGAAGGTTCCGGAATCAAGGGATCTCGCCTTTACAGAGAGTGGAAGCGTAACCGGGGAAGGTTTTGTAATGGTAAGCAAAGACCTATCCACAGAGCAAAAGCCATATAGCCTTAAGAATGTCGTTACCCTATCATGTGCAGAACTAGCACCTGTAACCGCCTCTGCTTCTACAACCGTAAGTGGAGTACCAGGAACAAGTTTAGAACTTACCGAGCATGGTAGTGGTATCTATTCCTCAGATGAGATTTTGAACTTACAGACAAAGAACAAGAGCATAATGCTTCAAAAGAGCACGGAAGCCGAATATCAGCCCACTTCTTTTAACTTCTCTGATGGCTTCGCCGTGAACTTCGCCACCAGGTGGATGCAGGACATTTGTGCCAAGAACAGGGTAATGGGTGATGCAATGCACAAGAAAATAAAGGAAGCATCCTACATCGATGATGAAACGATAGCCGAAGTAGGGGGATATCGTACATCAATGGAATTTGAATCTTCTTTCTACGGTGCAGCACACATAGGCACCGTATCAAAGAGTGCAAAGACATCAGAAGATTATATTGGCGAATTTGAGATAACATGGGCAGAAAAAGGAGTGTGTAATTATCTGTTTAACTGGAGCAGGGTTCCGGGAAATGATAGCGAAAAACTCATTCAATTCCTTGTGGATGTTCTGGATATTGACTGGGCAGAGAATGCAACCATCACCAAATCGGTTGACGAAATGAGCATCAACATTACTGATGATGGTAACACGGCTACAATAACAATTGATGCGAATAAGAAAACAGCAACAGTAAAAGTTGGCAATGAGACAATCTATGTCTTAGAAGTCAGAATAGAGGAGGATACCTTAAACATCTACGATTGCAAACTAGAAAAAATGGATGAAAGTGTGAGTGGAACAGGATATGCGATGCTGGATAAGGATTTGGCCTCCGGTCAAATGCAAGTCAGAGAGCATGGCAGTGGGAACTATTCTTCTGACATGAATTTTGAGTCAGGCCGTCTTGATAAGGTCACAGAAGCCGAATATCAGCCCACTACATTTAACTTCTCGGATGGTTTTGACGTGAACTTCTCTTCTAAGTGGATGCAGGGCATTTGCGCTAAGGACAAAAAGGCAGGCACTGCAATACCTAAGAAGATAAGTGATGCCACCTCTATGAAGGATGATACAACTGCCACCAAGTCGTCAATGGAGTTCGAAACTGCTTTTAATGGGTCTATGCACATAGGTGCGAGAACAAAGGGGACTAGAATTTCTGAGGATTATATCGGTGTGTTCAATATCACGGAGCTAATAAAAATAGGCAAACCTGCAATTTCTACACCTTCTACTCCCACGCCTGATTGGCTGCCCTGTCCATTCCCAGAGCCAGCCGTTTCAACACCGCCATCTGATTTGGAATGTCCATGCTCGGATCCATAGCTTATACCGCTACAAATACTTAGAATTTGAATAAAGCACAAGGGTGGATATTGAATGCACTGGCAAACGGATCGGTGACTTGGAGACACTGACCAGAGAAGTGGCTGCATGGACTAAGAGA
>CAZOEM010000148.1:0-6660 GCA_964578735.1 uncultured Halobacteria archaeon
TAGTAGGGCTGTATTCGGCATTTGTGGTCTTATCAAACTTGATACCCATTTTCTCAGGAGATACGCTTAATTCCTCTTCCGACTCGTAGATGCCGCTGCCATGCTCTGTAATTTCTACGCTTGACCCGGACACACTCACGGTGGTTATAGCACTGGCAGTTGCACTTACATTTGTCGCTCCGTAAGAGCCAGAGATCGTAACTATATTTTTCAGATCGAATGGCTCTACCTTTGTGGATAACTCTTTGCTAATCATTACAATACCTTCTCCGGATACAGAGCCACTCTCTTCGTAGCTGAAGTCCGTCATACTAGCCGGAACTTTCATTTTTATTGTTAGTTTCCCTGATTCTTCTGCCGGAAGAGTACCTATCGTCCATTTGTTATTTGTTCCGGGGTCAGGAGCGGGAACGGCGGAAATGAATGTTAGAACCTTTGGATAGTTCTCGGTTATTACTACATTCGTCAGGTCCACACCCCCGGGGTTAGAGTACTTTATCGTGTATGTCACGGTTCCACCAAGCGAGACGGTGGGCGACTTGCATGATTTCTCTATCGCTACTCGTATCACACGGACCTGTGCTGTAGCGTTTGCATAGACGTTAGTTGCATTCTCTGGCGTACCGGTAACATCAACAGTGTTGGCTAATACCCCCGTTGCATTTTCATCTATCCGTGCAACAAGCATGATCGTTGTAGAAGCGTTAACAGCAAGAGGCCCTACATCATTCCATATTATTGCCCCATTAGTACTGTTCGCAAGCGGATCCGAGTCATTATAAGTCATCCCTGCTGGTAGCATATCTTCTACAAGTATATGATCCAATCGACACTTACCGGTATTGCTGACGGTAATGTTGAAATAGACAGGAGTAGAAGGTGCTGCCGCTGCAACGTTACCCACTTTTGTTACTGATATGCCTGTTTCCAGAGAAGATGAATTCTTTGGCGTTGGTGTGTCCTGCACGACGAAGTCAAAAGAATTATTGTCCGTATCTTGACAGGGTGCATAACCACCTTCCAACGGTTTCCGCTCGATGCTTTTGCCTGCTGCGACATCAGGTGCCGTATTATTGTCCGGAACATCTGGTATAGGAGGTGGGTTATTGCCATCCTTATGACCCCACCGAACGCCATCAATGTAATTCCCACCACTATCTTCAAGCACAAGATAATCATCAGGTCCATTCTGCCAGTCGGTACCACCGCGAAGACAGTCAGGAGAAATCGCAGTCCCACCCCAATCATTGGAATTTAGAGGGTCCTTCTCTCCTATCAGATAGAATTTATGAGCAGTAATAATTGCATCGTCAGGGAAAGTAGTGGTGGTTTTGGATACGCCCGATTCGTTAAATGCATTCAATGTCCAGTCGCCAATGTCTATGTCACTATCCGAGGGGTTATATAATACACAGAACTCGTTATTGTCTGCACCCGATTCATCATAAAAGACTTCGCTTATCACGACAATGTCTAGTTCCAAAACAGTAACATCCACAGTATCAGAATCAGTAACATTATCACCTGCTGGTGGCTTTCCTGTTGCATTAACGAGATTCGTCAGCGTGCCCTCAGCACCTGTATCTATGTGTGCAATAAGCGAGATCATGGTGGAAGCACCAGGATTCAGCGGGTCCACAATATTCCAGGTGATCGTATTTCCATGCACAATGCTGGGTGCGGGCGAAGTACCTGTTTCAACATAGCTCATCCCCGCTGGCAGCGTATCGACCACCTTAACTGGATTAAGAGTACAATCACCAGTGTTTGTGACGTTTATGGTAAAATCAACATTAGTGGAAGGAACTCCTTCTGTAACGCTACTCACCTTTGTTACTGATATACCTGGTTGTTTCACATTCCATACCCACGTCTGCATATCACTGCCATTTCCATTTGATGCGTTTGCAGTGACGTTGTGTTCGCCTTTTACTGCCGTCAACGTGAAACTTGCTTCCCGTACACTTTCGTTTGTCTGTTGAGGCAAATCATCATCTAGATACCACTCTACGTCTACCGTTTGATTCACCGTAACGTTAAACGTCCTCCAGGCGCCGACGGTATCGTTAACCGGAGAAGGGGGAGCAAAGTAAGTGATTTCTGGCGCTGCACAAAACGCTGAAACTGTTGTAGCCTCGGTATCAGAATTCGTAACCCCCTCATCACAGCTAACAATAACGCTATTATACAGCGTGGTTCCAATCGGAGTAGCGGAATTGACAGTAACAGAAATATTTATCCATTTGGTCTCGCTAACATTAAGCATAGGGAATATCCACGTATCGTTCCCCTGTGAGGGTATAGGAACAGCAGATGCGAAGGTTACGTTTGCGTCATATGTATCTGTTACGTTAACATTAGTTGCAGTTGCGTTTCCTGTGTTTTCCACACTAATAGTATAGCGTAATGTTCCGCCCGGCTGAACGGGATCGGGCTCGCCTGATTTTACAATTGATAAATCAGGCGCAGAACCCACAGGCACCAATGGGAGACTATCGCCACCATACTGTATGTTACCACCGGAATTGTAAGGAAGTAAAAAATCGCCCAGGCCATCTTTATCTGTATCAGCACCTGCGTAATCGCTCCAATAGTTACCGCCCAAATGAGGACCGCCTATTATGTTTGGCCCATCTGCTTTTGTGATGTTCCAGATGTTGTTTTTGTCATCCTCGGCGTTATTCGTGTTGTCAAAATAGTTGTTGTAGATGGAGTTATAGCCAGAAGAATCCAGGCTGATGCCGTTCTCGTTGTCAGATACGTTGTTGTTCGTGATCGTGTTGTAGTTCGACACTTGCAAGTGGATGCCGATATTATTGTTCGATACCATATTATTAGCGATATTACAATAATCCGCATTGTTGAGATATATCCCCCCCGCGTTGTCTGTTGCCCCTGTCACATTAAAACCTGAGATGGTCACATAATCCGCAGTTACATAAATGACATTGTCGTCTGAATCAGATGCCGAGACCGTGGTAACAGCCGCACCGTACTCCGAGCAAATCGTTAATTGCTCATCCACATCCACGTTCTCGTTGTATGTCCCGTTATCAACGCGAATAGTATAGCCGTTAGAAGCATTGTCTACCGCGTCTTGAATATTTACGAAACTACCTTTTAAGTCGCCAGCCTCATCGAATATTTTAACAGGTGCGGGCTCCATTTCCGGTGAGGAAGAGTTCTTTGGCGTTGGTGTGCCCGGCTCGTCAAAGTCAGCAGAATTATCGTCCGTGTCTTGACAAGGAGCATAATCGTCTTTCAACGGTTTCCGCTCGATGCTTTCGCCTTTCGCTGGTTTATCAGCATTTCGGGTTTCATTGGTTGTTGCCGTTCCCCAACCAACCGTATCAACGAAGTCTCCGGAATTATTCAGGCGACACCAACCATCGTCATTTCTTAGGCATATTTCATCCTCTAAATCCGCGTCTGGCCATGAAGAATTATCTTTCCCTGTTGAGAAACCCTTATCTGCTATCAAGTAGAATCCATGAGCGGGTATCATTACATCTGGGATCGTGGCTTCCGAAGGCTTGGTTGCAGTATCAATAGTCCAACCCCCAATATCGACAGTTCCGGCAGTTGGATTATAGAGTTCAATCCATTCGCTATTATATTCATCATCAGCATCTGGATAAACCTCGCTTATCACCACATGCGCGGGCACTTCTTGCGCGATCGCTATAGGAGCAGTCAATACCATTATTGCAATCAACCCCAGAGCAATATTAATTTTGGTATCCACCATTTTTCTTACCTTGTGCATTCAATTGTACTATAAATTACCCTTCCCCTTTTAGCACTTCTGCATCTCCCTCCGCTTTCGCTATTTTTACAACATTATTCAAAACTATTAATGTTAAACGTAAATATCTCTTACAGGTGTTCGGTTAAGTACGACTCAACATAAATAATGACCCATAAAATACTTTTTGTATCTCTATTCGCTTGTTAATTCCTTCTATCTCGCTTCCAAGCCTTCCGATCTCCTTCTCCTTTTCCTTTATCTCCTCAGTGTACCCAGCGACCTTTTCATGCGTTTCCTTCTGCTTCTCAATTTTCCACTTTATCTTCGCGCCGAAATCCCTTATCTCTTGCACTGCCCGCTCTACCTTCTTTTTTGACTTGAAATCGTTCTCTTACACAGGGAAGCGCTTCTTATACATGCCCACCGCTTCTTCTTTTGTAAAATCAGTGTCTTTAACGGTGTGTGCTATCGCGTATTTATTACCCGTTTTGAGGTTGTATATCGCCGCGCAATCCCGTGTTCCATTTTTTCAAGCTGCCCCCCTCTCATCCCCTCACTGTCTGGTTAAGCATTTTTGAAAAGCCCTTTGGAATGTTCACATTGCCCCAATAGGGCTTGAAATGCCCATCCGCATAGTCAGCCGGTCTATTATCGAGGGATGTATACCCGCTCCAGTTACTACGCCCGCCATCCTTACGGCGTTCACTAACTTCCTGACCTTTCGCTCTCCGGGGACTGAATAAGACCCAATGCGGAGTTCTAAACCCTTAAAATTTAAGAAGCCCTCTCGAAATTCCAGCTCTCTTTTCTGAGCATTGGTCAATGAGATCCGGTTGCAATAGTCTGTCGTTTTTTTAATATCCACACCAGACTGCACCTGCTCGTTCTTATAAGCGGCAACAAGCCGATAAATGTGCCGGTCTGTATATGCATTCTCCAGAGGCTATGCGAGTTCCTGTTGTATATTCCCGCTTAAAATCCGAATAAAAAATGGTTGCAATTGTGAGAATTAGATCGGTACAACTGGTATTGCCATCATTTGAACGTTGACTTTTGCATTTTGCATTTTGCATTTTGCATTTTCTGCTCAGAGTCCACCGATTTTTTGGCATATCGAGAGTCAACAACGCCTTCTCACCACAATCGAGATAGAAATTGCTACTAAGATGGCAATAAGCAAATCCCACGCGACTACTGGTATTTCTTGTACTTCTCCTTCCAAGCTACCATTTAGTTCTCTTTCACTTACACTTTCAGTCGCTTCTACAGTTGTCTCTGGCTCAGCTACCGACTCGTTCTGCGGTATTGATTCTTCAACTTCTTCGCTCTCAATCGCTTCTACAGTTGTCTCCGGCTCTGTCACCGACTCGTTCTGCGGTATTGATTCTTCAACTTCTTCGCTCTCTTCCACCACTTCCTCCCCCTCCTCCCCCTCCTCCAGTATCACGCCCGCCTCATCATAAGCTTCTCCCTTGATGGAACCAGTTACGGTATATTTGCCAGGAGAAAGCCCATTTGTATCAAAGCTTGCATCCCCCTGGCCATTTTGGACTTCAACAGTTACCTCTTCAATTATATCCGCACTAGACAAGAGCGATACAAAAGCCTCCTCATCTTCTTCTATGTTCGTTTCCACTTGCACATCTATAGCATCTCCGATTTTCACTGTTTCGGGTACTGTCAAACGTACTGTGGGCACGGTAACGGAGAAATAAGCAAGTTTGTACAGGTCGTCACTGCCTGCCGTAGTCACTGCATCTTCGAGGATCGCCACTCTCTGCTCCGTAGTCTTGCATTCGCCACCTATCACCCAATTACCACCACTTATTGCCTCTGTTACCTTATCATCACATTCGCTAAGAGTAAACACAGCATAGTCTCCGCTATCAAGCTTGGCAATCGTTTCACTCCACTCGCCTTCATTAACGGAAGTACTCATTGCAGGTACCTCATTTGCATTTTCACTCGTAGGGAACATCACTTCCCCTTTGTAGTTGAAGACGATGATGTAAACGTGATCAGCACCTGTGACTGTACCATTTATCACCAGGGGGTCATCCATAGCTATGGATTCCGGAACGGTCATGCTAAAGGAGGGAATAGACAAGATTATAGATGCTGATGCGTCTACACCCGCTTCTCTCTGCCAGTCATCGCTGACATAGTCTTCGATGGAAAAAGGTGGACGCTCACAAAGTGTGAAAACTTTAATTCTGCGGTAGCCGTCGAGTTCGCCGCTCGTATCCCAATACCATTCGAATTCATCATCAGTTATTGTTGCTTTGCCTTCAAAGACGTCATCAATTACAAAAATAGCAAAATCGCCATACTCGGAAGTCCCAGCTATAGGGACAATGTTACCAAGAATTGCATCCCCTGGCATTTCTATGCTTGTCTCACATTCCTTTACCACTACATATTTTACCTCGGACGCGCCGCCATAAGCAACCGTTACCCTGTACCTGCCGTAGTCTATATCATCAGTAGAAATCCGTACCTTTTTCTTGCCTTCTTTGTCAAAAGTTGGTGCCTCATCGTAAAATGTTCCGACAGTTACATGCACGGGTTTATCGTAGAACGAACTCTCTATTATGATGACTATGTCATTGCCTTTCAGCACCTCTTCATCACACGCCACATCCAGATATATCATCTCGACCTCGATATTCACATTATCCTCCTCTTCTGTTGCATAGTCCTCCAGAATTATATTAAATTTACCATCTTCCATGTCCAGTTGCGAGGTGTTAAAAATAAGATGCCCGTCTGCATCGTGTTTTATTCCGCACACTGGCTCATTATCCGCATCAATAGGATCAGTGTCAAAGTACCTCCCCGTGTAATTCACAAGAACCTCGTATATGTCTTGAGCCTTACCATTCATTATCGAATATCCTTCAGAGTCCTCGATA
>CAZOEM010000149.1:0-6655 GCA_964578735.1 uncultured Halobacteria archaeon
AAAGAAAAGATGACAGGGCTCTAAATCCAAAAAGAGGTGAATTTTTTGGTGTCAAAAACAATTGCGGGACAGCCTCTAAAACGCATTTTAAAGAAATAATATATACTCAATTGAAAGAAGCACAAGAAAAATACGGAGGTTACACGGGAAAGGATATAGCTACTATATCAAGGAAAAAAAATGTCCCATTCGTAGGAAATCCCTGCCACAAATGGTAAACGCTTTTCTTTTTAAAGAAAAGCGTTTAATCACAGCATCATTCTCAGAAGGCTGAAGAGTATCTTTGGGTTCTTTTTTATCACTTCTTTCAATAAGCCGCGTTCACTGAACCCTTTTATTTTCAGTTCGCCTGCAAGCAGATGAAAAAACTTGTTCTGATCCTGACGGTTCAAGCCCAGCACAATATTCTTTATCCTCAAGCCCGCATCCAAAACTCTACCATACTCTTTGCGCCATCGCTTTTCGTATTCCATCAGCCTACGCATTGAGAAGTTCTTTTCCTGCCTTGCTTTTGCAATTACGTCACCGGCTATCTCGCCGTCTCGCATCGCATATACTATCCCGCCACCAGTGAACGGATTGACATGCCTTGCCGCATCACCAACTAAAACCATACCATTTGCTACCGTTTCATATTTCGGACCGCATAATGGCACAGCACCGAATACCTCTGCTATTACTTTGCCATTCGGGAACCGATCGGAAACGAATGCATTAAGATAATCAAGAGCACGATGGTGGTCAGAAGAGACAGCGCCACTTATACCTATACCCACATTTGCGCTATCTGCACTCTTAGGGAACACCCATGCATAGCCCTTCGGGGCGATCTCTTCACCAAAGAAGATTTCACAATAGTCGTGATTGAATTCGATGTCGCACATAAGGAACTGAGCGCAGATAGCAAGGTCATCGAAACGCAGACGTGTATCAATACCGCCCCATCGGCCGATTTTTGATTCCACGCCGTCCGCACCAACGACGACATCTGCGGAAATACGGACATCAAAACCCGCGGAGTTCGCATACACGCCCTTTGCATAGCCATCTTCCTGAATGACACCGTACGCATGCGTTCTGACCCTAACTTCAGCACCCGCACGTGCAGCTTCGAGAGCCAAGAACTTATCAAAAAACTCCCGGTCCAATACGTAACCGGTAACTTCCTCGCCGGCAACAGATAGAATCACCTGCGTGCCGTCCGGAGCATAAGTAATATTTCCTTTAAACGATGTGCATATACATCTGGGATCAACGTCAACGAACCGCTCGACCTCTCTGCTTACTCCCTCCGCGCATTTCACGGGCACGCCGATCACCGGATTCCGCTCTATTAAAAGAACGTCCAAACCACGTTCCGCTGCGGTCTTCGCCGTCATACTACCCGCAGGCCCCGCGCCCACCACTACAACGTCATATTCCTCCTCTTTCATTGGCTCTAACAGTAGGTAGTTAAAGTTGAGCATAGTTAAAGCCAGGTATAAATTGAGGGAGAGAGGCAAAGGGCAAAGGGCAAAGGGCAAAGGGCAAAGGGCATTTAAGGCGTATACGGCACCCAAAACCGATGTAGTTTCCTGAGGGATAATTTTGTCCGATTAGATATTAAAAAACATATATAGCACCTGTTACAATGTAACAACTAACGAAAGAGGATAGAGTAATGCTAACGAGGGTAGATGTGTATGTTGCAGATCGCGTGGATCACATTGCGAATAACTCAAAAGACCTTGAACTGAGAAAGTCCGAGGTTGTGCGTATACTATTGCATGTATTTTTCAAATCACAAAAGGATAAGGACTTTGAGAAAGTGCGTGAACTAACTATTAAAATAAGAAAAGGGGCATTATAATCGGTTTCATATGAAATATGGGCAGTATCTAGTGATGTTACGCTGTAGCAGTGGATTAAAAGAGAAATAAAGGTGAAGATATAGGGTTTAACCGATACAGGAAACTACCTTGGATATTAGTGATACGGAGTTGGGGAAAAAGACAAAAATAAATCGCATAAAACCCGTGCTAAAAGATAAATAAGGTTTTTAGTCACGGTTTTTACTGAAAGTAAAAAAATGTTTCTTTAGTCAAGTTTTCTTTCTGAAAGAAAAGTTGTTGGTGAAACTTTCTTTTTGAAAGAGCGGCTATTTATGATAAGGGTAATGACGATAGTATTGGGGCTAGAAGGGACGGCATGGAACCTCAGCGCGGCGGTGGTTAGTGAAGAGGGAGTGTTATACGATGCTGAATCAACGTATAAACCGTTACGGGGTGGGATACATCCGAGGGAAGCGGCGCAGCATCACGCATCGGAGATGAAAGGGGTAGTCGCAAGAGCTTTAAGGGCCGTTAAGGAAGAAGGGATACTAGTAGATCATATAGATGTGATCGCATACTCGCAGGGGCCTGGCTTGGGTCCCTGTCTCAGAACTGTAGCGACCGCAGCGAGAGCGCTATCGATGACGTTAAAGAAACCCTTAATCGGCGTTAATCATTGTGTCGCACATATAGAAATCGGGCGATGGCGCTGTGGCGCGCGAGACCCGGTAGTGCTATATGTAAGTGGCGCGAATTCGCAGGTACTGGCATACCGTGCGGGAAGATACCGGGTCCTGGGTGAGACACTGGATATAGGACTAGGAAATGCGATAGACAAGTTCGCTCGTTACCTGGGTCTGAGCCATCCAGGGGGACCGAAGATAGAGGAATTGGCATCTAAAAGCACTAACTATGTCCCGCTGCCATATATAATAAAGGGTATGGATTTATCCTTCTCGGGATTGAGCACGGCGGCTAAGGACGCAACGGATTCGCATCCAGAAGAGAAGGCGGACATTTGTTATTCCTTTCAGGAGACTGCATTTGCCATGCTTACAGAAGTAACCGAGCGAGCAATGGCACATTGTAGCCGGGACGAACTGCTGTTAGCTGGTGGCGTAGGTGCGAACAAGAGGTTACAGCAGATGTTAGAAACAATGTGCCGGGACCGCGGAGCGAGATTTTACGTGCCGGAAGCCCGCTATTTGAGGGATAACGGGTCTATGATTGCCTATGTTGGTCTGATAATGCACAAACACGGAGACATAACGCCACTAGAACAATCAGGAGTTAAGCCACATTACAGACCCGATGATGTCAAAGTCACGTGGCGAAGAAACGGAAGCGTAAAAAGTTAGCAAAGAGTATTTAGTAAAGAGGAAAGAACCATGTTACCACTATATGTTGATGTCTCAGATAAAAGAATAGTTGTCTTCGGCGGCGGTGTCGTCGCAGAACGTAAAATACGCCAGATATTGGATACTAACAGTGCCGACGGGAAGATGAATATAGAGGCCTACAGCCGTGATTTTATATCACAGATAGAAGCGATGACGAAACAAGGCGTAATTCGATGCTTCAAATCGAATCTGTGGGAGCGGGATATTGGAGAGATCGTAAAGGGTGCCTTTTTAATACTCATTTGTACCAATGATCGACAGCTAAATGATCGTATCCTAAAAGAGGCGGCTAAATTTGTGCTGCTTATCAATTATAGCAATTACGGGGATGCGTTTATGTCTTCGGTTATTAACAAGGGTGGATTCCTTATTTCGGTCTCCACAGCCGGTAAAGGGCCTGCAATGGCACGATACATGAAGAAGAAGATCGCAGCACTAGTAGGCGAAAAAGAGGCGAAAATGTTGCAGATACAATCGCGCCTCAGACGATATTTGAAGCAGCAGATAAAAGACGAAGAGCGGCGGCGTACGATTTTGAATAGTGTTTTGGACGATCCGGAATGCTGGTCGGCACTTGATGCGCCCATTGATATTGCGGAAAAAGATATATTTAGGATTGTAGGTGATAGATATGCATAGACTTGCTACTTTATGGTTCTCGTATAAAAAATGTAGTGTAAAGGAACTGGAAGAGATAGGCGAGCGTTTGAAGCCCGAGATATTCGCAAATGATCCGCGTGTGGATGGCTATGCCATTATAAGTACATGTAACCGTGTAGAGGCATATATCAGTTCGGATAATACAAAAGCGATCTTAGATGAGGTCGTTAACCAGAATAAACTCGATAAATACGGTATTTTCGTCGGTGAAGACGCTTTATGGCACCTCATGCAGGTCGCATGTGGACTTGAAGCGATGATAGTGGGCGAGGACCAAATTCTGGGTCAGATAAAGAAGTGCTACTTAGATAGCAAGAAGGAAGGTACAATTGACTTTATCATGGACCTAGCGTTCGACCGAGCGATAAAAGTAGCGAAGAGGGCGAGGATAGAGACGAGAATAAATGAGGGGTCTGTTTCTATTGGTTCAGCAGCAGTTGAGCTTGCAGAATACGTTACCTGGGGGCTGGAAGGCAAGAGCATTTTAGTAATTGGTGCGGGAGATATGGGTACGCTGGTAGCAAGAGCTATATCAGAGAAGAAATTGAAAGCGATGTTTATCGCAAATCGAACGTATGAAAGAGCGAAGGAGTTAGCAGAAGAGGTCGGCGGCAAGGCGGCGAAACTGGACGAAAGTGAACGGTATCTCTCTGTCTGTGACGTTGCTATAAGCACTACGTCTGCACCACATTATGTCCTGGATTATAATTTGATGTATCGGGTAATGGAACATCGTACAAATGATAACGCCCTGCTTATTATAGACATTGCGAATCCGAAAGATGTGGAGACGCGAGTAGGCGATATAGATGGCGTGGAGTTGTATAACCTGGACAGTTTATACGAGATAAGTAAGGAGAACCTGAAGAAGCGGCTTTCTGAGGTTGGTAAAGTAGAAGGGATAATAAACGAAGAGGTAGAACTATTTAGAAAGCTTTTGAACCGTAAAGAGGCGGAAAAGCTTATTGCTATGCTTTATGAACATGGCTCGCGTATAAGAGCGGAAGAGAAAAAGAAAGCGATTCGCTATATAGAGAAAGGACGAAATCCCAAAGAGGTACTGGATGATTTCTCGCATGCTGTTCTGTTTAAAACGCTTCATGCACCTACAATGATGATCCGGAACTACATAGAGAAAAGAAGCAGCGTCACCGAAGGACGATGTGATGAGTGCGATAATGGTGTCGGCGATTTTATCGATTTCCTTATGGTTGAGTTTGAGAAGGTTTTGGAGGACGAAAGAGGAAAATCTTAGCAAGGGAGTTCATGGTTTTCGTTTAGCTCCTTTTTATTTAGCTATAGAAATAATATTTATATCTATTATGTCTCGTTTTTATTCTGACCGGCGACTTTCACGGGTAGTTCTAATCGCCTCGATATGCGTTTTTAGCACGCAATTTGGCGTTACTGTTATCGCGCCACTGCTTGGCGAGTGGGTAAGAAGTCCCGATATACCGAATCCATTTCTTGTATCCGGTTTGATAATCGCCGCATTTGCTCTTGTAAGCTTATGTCTTAACATCCCCAGTGGTATTATGTCGGATATTGTAGGCAGGAAACCGCTGATTATCAGCGGGCTTTTGCTCTACGCTGTTGCTGCGGTACTATTTCCATTTTCCGGGAACACTTATGATTGGATATTTGTAAGAGCGTTACAAGGCGCAGGAGCAGGTTTGTTCTTCCCTGCAATTGCCGCTTTGCTCGCGGATGTTACGAGCCACGAAGAGCGCGGGCATGCGCTTAGCGTGTACAATATGGGTTTGGGAGTAGGTTTAGCGGCAGGACCTATTTCAGGTGGGTTCCTGTTTGAGCGCTATGGTATTTCAATGCCGTTTCTCTTTTGCGCTGCCTTTGCGCTTATAAGTGCAGTATTAGTGCTGTTTTTTGTTCGAGAGCAAAAAAGAGGTCTGAAGGTGCTGGATAAGAAAGAGAAGGGAGGAGGAGTATCGCTAAGTGCAGAGAGTAAAAAGGCATTGATCGTTTGCTGTATCGTGATCTTTTTTGGTATGGGTGTTGCGTCCATGACGAGTGCAACGTTCGCTCCTTTTGCTATTGCTAACTTTGACATTGCAGAAGACGTCATTGGAACGATCCTTACAGAGATGTTCGTGGTCTTCGTGCTACTACAAGAGGGATTCAACCGGGTGATGAAGCTGGTAGGGGAATATAAACTCGCAATTATCGGATTGCTCTTGTGCGCTTCCGGTTTGCTTGTGCTTGGCTTTGCTACCTGCGTTCCGGAACTTTTTGTGACTGGTGTGTTCCTCGGTGCCGGTCTGGGCGCGATTTCACTCGGCACATTGACTTTAGCATCGAAAGTGGCAGGAAAAGGTCAGGAAGGGGAAGTAATGGGGATTTATTACACTACTTTTTACGCCAGTATGGGTACTATTCCTATTGTCTGTGGCGCGCTATCGGATATTTTCAGTGTGCAGTTGCTCTTCCTGGGGTATGCGGGACTGCTGTTTGTGCTGATGTTTGTCGTTTGGCTGGCTGGCTGGCTGGCGGGCGGTTCTTTACGTGTGCATGGAGCAAAATAACTAGTTTTACACGGAATGGATTTTTTCTGTGTTAATCAGCGTTAATTTGTGTCAATAAGTATTTAAGTGTGACGTGTCTTATAAATAAATAATATGAAGAAGAAATACAATCACGTCTATCAATTCAAGATCACGCTTGGAGGTAGTAAACCACCGATCTGGCGGCGAATACAAGTACCGGAAACATATACCTTTTGGGATTTTCATGTCGCTATTCAAGACGTCATGGGCTGGTCAGGATATC
>CAZOEM010000150.1:0-6615 GCA_964578735.1 uncultured Halobacteria archaeon
TGCGGGATTGATAGAAACGTTAAAGCATTTTGTTGAGCGCGATGCGATAGATATGGACGAAGTGGATGAGATTCCCCTGACGTTTCTTGCCAAGAAGAATGTTCTCTTCGTTGACCCTTTGAAGATGATGATAAGACCACAATCACGGTTGAATTTGCTCGCTATACGAGCGGTGCTAAAAAAAATTCTCGGAGAGCTTCCAGAGGAGTAGGCCGTATTTCATTCTCTAACTTTTCCTCCTTTATGTAAGAAAGATATTCTCCATATGCCTCTTGCAGTATCCTCCTTGCTTCCTCAATGCTTTCTCCCTGACTGGATACGTTGAGTTCCAGGCACCTTTATAGTGTGCATTTTCCCGGAATCGAAACTTTCCATTAAAATATAAATCGTGTTTTGATTTAGACTCATAGGGATGCCTATGAGAATTAGCAAAAACTGTGTTTTGAATTTTCTCACGAAGTTAGAGAGATAAATGGCAATCGGCAGGAACAAGGAAAAGAGTTAATATAACACCCCATTCATCCGTTTACCGCTTCGTTAATAGCCAAAAAGAGTCGTTAACCCGAGATGCTCCACGAGAATTGCAATGGTCAATCGTTTTTGGGTAATTCGGAACCATTTGAGCAGAATAAAAGCAGACGAATCTCTCTCAGACCAAACCTTTCTTATCTTCGAGGCACAAGTTGATTTTATTGATGTCCGCTATCGTGAACATACTAAATGGAGAACAATCGTGGAAATGGAGAGGAATGAGTCCTGTGAGCATGGAAAATATGGCGGTGTTTGTTCCCGCTTGATTATTGAAACGGGCTATAAAAGGAAGTAACTAATCAAAAGTTCCTACCCGGGGAATTTCCCCACTATAAATGTTAAACAAATACCGCTTTTTTAATCTTGTGATTTGCTAGAAGAGCTTATCACCACTCGTATTTGAAGCGGTATTCCGAGCTCTCGGCCGAATTACCGCTCTGATCTGTACAATTCACAACGAAATAATAGGTTGTGTCCGGCGATAATCCTGTTAGCGTTATCTTATGGTCCTTGACAAAAAGCACATCTATGCATGTCTCGGTATACGCCGTTGAGTTCACACCGTATTTCAGCACGCTATCTGCGAACTCGTCCGTTATCCATGTTACCTTCGCTGAGTTGTTCGCCAGGTTTATTACGGATATATCTGTGATTACCGGCGGTATCGTATCAGCCATGAACTCTTTTGGATAGATCAGCGCTTCGCAATGGTTGGTGTTTGCTGATACAAATATCAACCTACTCGATACAACTGTTTGCGAAAGATTAGCAAGTGCCGCCGGGACTTTATCCAAATCAGCGCAATAGACGGTATTTGCGTGTTCTGCTGTTATTCGCGCCGTTACAATATTCGTTACATTGGTCAATTCTGTTAAAATCGCCAGAACGTTATGGTAGATGGTATTCGCGTATTCTATCGTTACTCGCGGTGTTACATTCTCTGTGATATTAATCAGCTTCGGAGGATAAGCTGAGGTGACATTCCAAATGGTGTCTGCATCTTCGATTACTATCTGTGATGCACTTGCCGTCGTTAGCGAGATACAGAGTAATATAGCCAGAAGTAAAACAATTGTTTTTAGTTTCTGTATTCCCACTGTTCTGGCTTGTTTTATCATTTCTGCTCTATCTATGCCTCGCGGTATATGAGGGCGATGGCTGCACATGCGTGTCCTCTGCAATAACTATCTTCATCATGCCAAAGGCTCACGGTATGGAAATCATCAAGCGAAAGCTGTGTCGGGCTGAGCTGACCAGATTGCCATCTAGAATAATCATTACAGCCACCCAAACTACTAACCTCATTTCCATCTATTTTCATTGTCGAACCATCGCTATCATACGCATAGTGCGAATAGGATCTGTCATAGAATACAAAATCGCCTGGTAATTTGATGTTAAACGTATCAGTCCCTTCTGTCCATTGAGCATCAGCAACAATCATTAGTTTATCCGCATTTGGATACCGGAAGTCATAGTATTTTATGTTTCTTATGGGTACTCCGGCAGCGTTGCAAGCAACGCTCAAGCCGTCTTCAAGCTTTGTGCCTATTATCTTTTCGTCTGTGCTGTAATCTTTCCAATCTATTATTTTTCCTACTGGCTTATCCTTTAGATAGTATGTTACGACCCAGCCGTCTTTATGGACGTATGCATGAACATCTTCATACTCTGGATAATCGGGAAGTGGAACAGAGCCGATGATGTATTCATCTGTTTCGTATTCTATCGTTCTGAATGCAGCCTTTGCCTTATCTAGGTCTATTTCTTCGCCTACATTGGTGTATGCCGAGATTCCCGCTTCTGCATCTAAGAAGTTTGTCCCTGCTCTCATGCTGCTGACTTCGCTGCCTTCTGCCACCGCAACAAAAAGCGGCATCTCTAGTGCGATGATCCCTTTTCCGCCGTCTGCGGTTAGTTCTTTGTCTTCTGTTCCTAAATTCGCTACGCTGAATACCGATACGCTACTTGCTGCTATTAGCAAAACGGCTGAAAGCGCCAATACCTTTAAAATTCCGCTCATCCTGGTCATCTTTTATCCTGCTCCTAATAAATAGTTGTAAATATTGTGGGATTAGGTCTTTATAAAGTTTTCGGTGGTGGTGGCTTTAGGACAAAGATGGTCTTAACGCCCCTTATTGACCGGGGAAATCAGTCAAATGAACACAGAGAATAGGGACACATGAAATGCGCTCCCAAAATCGGTGGTGTTTCGTCAATTGGTGAATAACTGTGTATGGATCATGGGAGATTATGTTGATGTTTATTACAAGGGTTTAGGGAGCTTTACACGTTTTTTAAACTTTTTGATTAATTCTGAATTTAAATGAACAACCCCGAATTCCTGCTTTAAAATGTCATCAACAAAATCATATCCTGCTTCCTTTGCCCCCAAAAGCTCATTATAGACTTCAAAAGTGATTACAGGGTCTGCATCGGGAAACAATTTCCTCAGCAAGTCAGTTCTATCTACTTTGCCAAACATACTCAGTATATCGGCATCGAATATCATGCTATAAGTATTTCCTGAGTTTCTCGTCCATTTCTTCCGCTGGTCTTGCCTCTATCTCCCTCGTAAATCCTCTCTTCCCTAAAATCTCTTTAAATTCAATAGTGGTCATCCCAGCGATCTCCGCCGCCTTACTCATGGATACATCCCCTTTCTTGCAGAGTTCTATCGCCACGGTGACGTTTAGCTCAGTGTTCTCTCGAAATAATTATAATATGCATTAGAGCATCCTATAATAAAAACCTTTTTTCTTCGCTTCTTCTTCTTCTTCGCTAAACATCTCTCCCCTCGCATCCACTAAAACGGGCTTATCTACTGAGTACAGATATTTTTTCGCTTGCCGTATTCACTTTACATCATATCAATCACCCCCTTTTAAGAACATAACAAGAATCGCTTCTGGCTGGGATCTACGCAGGAACGCCTCTTGCGGTGTCTCAACATTGAAGTAATCCGACCTATGACTTTCTAAATCCCTTTTAAAGTCATTGACAAATTCCTTGACACGCGGAATACCGGCAGGTTTAGAAGCTCATGCACCAAGTAAGAAAAATAAACGCTTCTTTCTCTTAGACATTCCTCCTCATTTTTCAAGGCACCAATTGCTTATAATGTTTTGAACGTATTGGAAGTCCTGCGAAGCAGGATTGGGGGTGAAGTGCCAAAGGCACGAAGCCCGATACGCTCTGTTAGGCGAAGTGAACAATTTTCATACAAACATGAGTTTTTACACAACCTAACGGTTTCGGTGTATGCGAAGTTGCCCGAAAGGCCATTTGGGTGAGCGACACAAACCGCATAGACCATGTTATATAACCGAGCCGAAGGCAAGGTTGCGAAGCAACCGTAGAGTTCTGAGCCATGCCCAAAATCGTTATAACGTAGCATTATCGTTCTATATCCATAATTTTATAAGGGAATAAGTAAGATGCGAGGCATCGAAGAATTGAGTTACACGCTTCGATTTTTCTAAAGGAAGCAGAATCACTCCCGGGGCGATATATTCCATCTTGTTATTCCGATCTATTGACGCTCCTTTCTTCGATTCAAATAGAAATCGTTGTATGCGTTTTTTGTCATTTCCTTTTAAACCTCTGTATGTATACGAAATAAGGGCATAAGGCATTATGTCTTGAATTGTATGGATTGCCATCTCAGGTTTGCTGTACAGCACAACTCCATCCTTTATCATCGCCCATAAGAAATAAGAATCTTCTTCGCCGGTATATATCATCAGTGAGAAACTATTTTCTAATTTATACTCTTCTTCTATTTCCTTCAAAATTTCCATTAGTTGTACTTTGAGAGTCTCAGTTTCTTCTTTCTTCACAGGAACGATTAGAATATCAATATCACTTTTCGGCGATGCCTCTCCGCGAACTATTGAACCATAGAGGATTAAAGCACCCACTTCTTCTACTTTGGCAATACGCTCCTTGAGCGATATTATTACATGTGGTGGCAAGTATTTTGTGTCTAAATGAGGTGTTCCTAGTATCTCACTTATACGTCTTATCTTCCAACGGTTTTTATCCATTTCTTTATCGCCTTTAAAAACCCTAATGCTTCTTCTATCCTCTCCCCATCCCAGCTACCACCATACACGGAAGAAATCCTAAGATACTCTATATTCTCATAAGCCCTATATACTTCATCTTCCTTTTGCTCTCTTAAAAAACGCTTCTGTGAAGCGTGAGAATCTATATCTTTTCCATACTTCTTATTTATGCCATATGCTACATAGTGCACGGTTGCGTCAAAAATATCCTCTATTACCGACGGTGCATCACGATCCGATTCCCACCGTTTTGCTCTATCCTCAAACGCACGAGCCTTCTCAAGATGCCCTTCTGGTTTCATTGCACAACTCCCTATAGGGACAATAAATATAAAAACTTTATATGTCTTTGTCTACCCATAGACAAATCAGACAGGGTTCGGAAGTTCATATGACTCGGGTATATCTGCAGTATTGCGTATATAACCTCAATTTGGCATGCATTATATCGGTATTGCGTATATACAGCCTCTTGGACGAACTGCCTATCTCCTTGATTTTCATTCCACTCATCCATTTACAGCACCTCCAATCTCTTTCTCAAATAAATTATCCAAGGGGCTTTTTCTCGCCTTTATATCCCTATTACTACATGAGTATAATATTTCTGCTGTTTTTGAACTTTTGTGTCAAAATAGTTCTTGAATTTGAATATACCATTTTACCGGAAACTGTGGTATAATGGAAATAGTAAGTCTAAAAATCCTCAGTTGTAATTGGAAATGGTATTTGTCACGAGGACACGCACTTACCTTCCGCCTTACCTTTTACCTTCCCCTTCCTCTCGCGCTTTTAAGCACCTGAAAAATTGAGGTAAAAGGAGAACCAACAGGTGCTTTTGGTGCGTACATATCACCGAAAGATTTATCAAAAACCGAAACTTTTATATATACCCTCTTTCAACCTGTACTTTCATGAAGAGAAAAAGAGAAAAGGTGAAAAAAGGTATTGTGTGCTTGGTTTTATTCATGATTTTGATGAGTACGATGTCCTTCTCAGTGATAGCATCGGACAATAATCCGACTTCAACATACATCAATCTCAAGGATGGTCCCGAACCGGCAGAAAGATTAGCAAATGCTGTAACGATTTCTAATGAATATTTAACAATGACAATTTATCCAGACGGGAATTTTAAAGGCACCAATGCTATTGGAGAATGCATTTTTTACCCTGGTTCAACATCTGATTTGACAATAAAAATCGATTCTCATGAGTACAATATTGGGGGTACTTTAAGCAATTATAGAACAAAAGACACTTACATAAATCCAAACAACGATAAAGAAGCGATTACTGAATGGGTCTTACCAGAAGGTATTCATGTAGAACAGCATATCAAATTGGAAGGCGACCACGTTGCATTTACGGTAAAAGCACGCAACAATGAAGATTTCAATCAAGATGTCTCGGTAAGATACCTCTGGGATACACAGCTATGTGATAATGACGGCTCCCCGTTGAAGGCTAAAGGAACGTTATACATAAAGGAGATGTGCTTTGAACCTGTTGATTTTGACCATTGGTGTGCATACAGCAGACCAGAGGAATCCGACGCGAAACTCGTAACTTACGGCTGGTGGGCGGATATGCCAGACAAAATGATTTTTGCACATTGGCCAAATGCAATCGGTTCCGTTTATTCTTACAATTGGGATCCGAACAGACAATTTTATACGCCTGGATATCTAAGTTCTCCAGAAAGCGATAGTTGTGTTTTGATGTATTGGGAAAATATGAATATTCCCGCAAATGGTGAGAAATCGGTAACTTCGTATTATGGAACTACAATACAAGCGGGCTTGACGCTTTCGATGAAGTTAGATAAAACCGAATACAATCCAAATGAGATGATGAAGATATACGTGAAAGCTATTGATGCAGATGGAAACAACAATTATCCGCTTACGCAAGATAATACCGAAGTTAGAATTGACGAAAATAATATAAACATCGAGGATATAATTTGACAATGTCAAATTAACACGATTTCCAAAAATGTGTTACAAAGGATAAA
>CAZOEM010000151.1:0-6563 GCA_964578735.1 uncultured Halobacteria archaeon
TGAATTAATTCACTTCGTTCATCCTCAGAACCAAATTGATCAATAAAATTACCTGCGTAATCAAATTTCTGTATTCGTTTGTTTCCGGTATCGGCTACGTATACGTTACCATCATCATCTATTGCAACCCCTCTTGGGCCGTCAAACTGCCCCGGCTCTGAACCTCTGACTCCAAATGATTTTTCAAATTCAAATTTAGATGTGAAAATCGGAATCCTGTGATTGCTCTTGTCCGAAAGATAAATCCTTCCTTCTTTTCCAACAGCCAGTCCTCTTAATCCATAAAATTCACCAGGACCACTACCCCGCTTCCCAATCTTTTTAACCACTCTGAAAGGGATTTGTTTCTCGTTTAGAAACGGTTTCAATGTTTCAATTAGAGCGTGTTTAAGTTTTTGAACGCCACGATGAGTATTATCGTACTTTATGTAACGTAAAGAACCAATATCAAAAGGAATACCTTCGATTGATTGATTAATCAATATTACTTTTTTATTAGAAGCATGAGCAAGTCCTAATTCATATAGAACATTTGGATTTAGGTTAGTTATATCGGCTATTATTATTCCTGCCACTTGTATATAATACCAAATTTGGTCAATTATAGATCCAACTCGATATATTTCATCTGCTCGCTTACATTCCATTCCAATCCCCTCTATCGTTGGTTGGATTGTTTCTGTGTACAGCTCATCCAAGTCTGGTTTGAAAGGCATGAGTACAAAGCAGAGATTCTCGTCAACAGGTTCTGAAATTTTTGTAAACAGGTTTTGATTTAACTTCAATATATTTCACCTCCTTTAGAATATAAGGGGCTAAATAAGGGCTTATACTTTCTGGAGTAACTAAATCGATTTTTTTACTCAATAAATCTTGAAGATAAAAGTATAGACTCATTAAATTGGAGAATTTTTCGCCTTCTTCTTCGAATTCAACTAATATGTCTATATCTCTTTCTATTTTCAGTTCTCCCCTTACCGCAGATCCAAAAAGACCTATTCTCTTGACGCCAAACTTTCTAATAGTTCTTATATTGTCTGCAAGTTTGTTTAAGATTTCCATCTCTTTGTCTGAACCTTTTTCATTATTCATACGTTTGTTCCTTCTTTATTATTAAATCCATCAAACAACCCCTCACACCACCGCCTTTACCAACCAACCATCATCACACCTTATCAATCCACTTCTCTCAACCGCATATTTCACTTCATTCTTCAAAAAATCGAATACATCAATACTATCAAATATAGCCTTTCCCTGTGTAAACGCATCTAAAAAAATTGTGTTCTTGTTCTTAATCTCGTTTAAGCAATCTTCGAGGTTATAGCAGAACAAATCAGCAGGGGAATCAATATTTAATACCAAATCGTCTTTATCTTTTGTGATGATCAGCAGATCGAAATCACTCAATAAATTATCTTCGCCTTTAGCCTTCGAGCCGAAGAGGATTACACACATCTCTTTCCCTTTCAAGCCTTCAATAAACTCTTTAAAATTCTCTTCCCATTCATCATGCAGCTCTCGTGTTACCTCATAATAGCTTTGCATATTTCAATATCTCCTTCATACTCTTTGATTTCTCAAACCAGGTCATGTTATTCTTATCCCTCTAAAATTTGATTTTATAAACTTTTAAGCATCCTTTCCGACTGTTTCACTTCGGGATCCAAAATCTCTCTCCTGCATGCAACCGCTTTCTTTAGCCACTCTCCTGCGCTCTCTTTATCACCCATCTTCAGATAGATTTCCCCCTGCAAATGCGCCGCATCACCCTCTTGCCAGCGGTACTTCATACCAATCGCTTTTTCGTAGGCGGAATGGGCAAGGGTTTTGGCTTGCTCAAGATCATTTAGTGCCAGATAAGTCTTCGATAGGACTACCTTTGCCTCAGGCTCATAGAACTTAAAGCCTGTCCGGGCACAAATCTTCAGGACTTCTTTTGCAGCACGGATAGCATCTTCATGTCTCCCCATATCTAATTGCAGCCTGCCAGACTCTAGCAGAACTTCGATTTCAAGGTCAGGCCTGCCAACCTTGCGAGCAATCTCAAGAGCATTTTGAAGATGAATTTCCGCATCTTTATGGTGTCCACTTATTCTTTCAATAGCACTGAGACAGCGATAACCTCTTGAGCTGTCATTTACACCGAGGCATCGGTAACTTCTTGAGCTGTCATTTACAGCATTATATCTTTGGCAAATCTCAAGGTTTTCTTTTGCTAGTTCAAATGCTTCATCAGTTCTCTTCATTAGAAAGAGAAAGTCCGCATACTTAACTCCTCGTAAACCGTAAAGTCGAACACCTTCAATCATTATTTGAAGCTCATCTGCCTGACGGAACCAATTGTCTGCCTCTTTGCCTTTGCCCAATAGATGAAGTATCCAAGCAATATATGCTTTTGAAAACAAGATACACTGTACAGACTTTGCTTTCTCTGCTGTATCAAGTGCCTTTCTAGCACTCTCAAGTCCAGACTCGAGTTCACCAGTTCGAAATTGAAGTTCCGCTAAGTTTTGATACCCCACGGAGGCATTTTTCCAGTCTTTGTCTTCGATTTGCATGTTTGTTTTTCGAATAAATAATTCTTCAGCCTCTTTTGGTCGGCCTGTAACAAAAAGTGCCAGTCCCGCTGTAGCAAGTAGCCAGCTTTGGGTGCTCTTTTTACTTACAAGTGGCATTTGTGAAAGGTCGCCTTTCAAGAAGAAGGTTTTAGCAAGAGATAGATCAATTTCCCAAGCACCAAGTTTATGGGTAATAAAATGTTCATCCATTCTGCGTATTCTATCGCGATAAACATCCTTATAAACTTCATCATAAAGCCCAGCTGCACAGCCATGATAAAGCTGCTCAAATAACGGCTGCATTTCCTCTAAAGTTTCAGGCTGCTCAGGCGCATATTTGCCAAAGTACTGGTAGATGCGTTTATGACATAGCTTCTTAATCTTCTCATCAAAATCTGATTCAAAATAGCCCTTGATCAACGGGTGTGTTGCATACAATTTTTTCGTTTCATCATAAGATATGAGCCGCCAGTCCACCAAACCGTCAATTAAGTCTTTGAACTCAAGCTCACCCATGTTAACTAACACAGCATTGAATTTTGTATCTTTCATTTCATGCCGAAATACACCTGCAAAATCATATTCAGTTACCTCTCTGCGAAATAGCGAGAAGATATACAAAAATATCCGCTCTGCCTCAGACATCTTCTCTGCGTATTTGCGTAATAGCTTGTTTACATCCGTAAATCGCTCCCTATCACTCAGGACAAATTCGACCTCAGGTGCCTGTTTTATATCTCCATCATAGTATCTCTTTAAATATCCGGCCACAGACGTCAAACTCAGTGCATGTCCTTTGTATCTATTGATAACCTTGGTCATGTCTTCTTCACTTCCCTTGACGCCTCGTCCTCTCAGCATTAACAGTGAATCAGGAATGCTCAAGTCAATCAATGACAGCTTCTTGTAACCACGCTCATACCATTCATCTAAATCTTTTAATGGATAGCGGGAAGTAATCAAACACAGACCTTTTGAGACATCCGCCAAATAATGAAGCAATTCTGTACATTCGCGATGTATCATCTTTCCAAATTCGTCCCCAGATGCTGATTTTTGCATCTGCTCAAGCCCATCCAGTAGGATTAAGTAGGTTCCTTGATGAATATACTCCTTTACCCGGTCTGTCTTCTCCCAGGTGCTTTTTATTGTTTCCGGCTCTATTCGCCCTTGAGTAACATATCGTAACAGGGCGTTCAGAAATTGTTCAAGATAAGCATTATGATAAAAACCCCACCAGAAGATACCGTCTGGCTTGATAGCGCTAGATTCCAGAGTATCGTACCACTTACGCTCAATGGCTGATTTCCCCACCCCACCCCAGCAATGAGTGCCCCAACTCGTACTTCTGGATTTTTGTACCAGTCGGTGATGGTTTCAAGCATCTCTTTCCGACCAACAAAGTTTGGTTCGGGCGGGGTTTGGTTGTGGAGGTCAGGTTAAGAGGGGAAAGTAAGGGGCTCCTTCTTAGAAGGCTGTTGGATGATAAGGTCTCTTCCTGCTTTATAACTGTCTCTTCCGGCATCTTGTTTTTCCATCTTAGAGTTTTTGATTGTAGTCGATTCGCTATCAACAATAATTTTCTGTCCTTCTGGTTGTTCTTCTTTCTTTATCTTTTCGCTCGATTTTTTATATGCCAAATAAGCAATAATGACCCCAGCTATGGTAGCTATGCCTACCACAATACCTACTATCAAACTTATATTCTCAAGCGTTGTTTTTTCCTGGGCAAATGCATTATCTACCAAAAGAATGAACAAAATAAAACTAAATGCCACAAATTTCAGTTTTCTCTTAACGCACTCTAATATATGCTCTATGAAAGTCTCAGCGTCTTTTTTCATAGGATCACCTCTTGTTCGCTCAATATCCTTTCCCTGAGGAGCGGATGAAGAGACTTATATGTAAGAACATCTACCCTCCTTCTCAGCAATTCCTGAAGGTCTAATTTTAAACCTGCAAGGTCTAATAAACTCTTTCTTCCTTCAAATTCAATTAGTAGGTCAATATCGCTCTCTTCAGTGACTTCTCCTCTTACAATAGAGCCAAAAAGGGCAGCCTTTTTCACCTCATGTTCCCTCAACACATCAATGAGCGTCTTCTTTATCTCATCTATCTGGTCTTCTTTCAACAGAACCGACCCCTTTTCATTCCGTAGGTAAGACGATCACCCTCAATATTCCAAAGAATATGATACAAATTCCTTCTTTTCAGTATCCCTTACAAAGACAACCATCTCGTTATTCAAAATAGCCGCCTCGTATTGTTCTTCTAATTGGATCTGAGACCTTTTGCTTAACTCTGACTTAAAATCGTTATACGGATAAGCGTATATCTTCTGTTCCAGGATGTCTAATAGCATAACGGGCTTTTTCGCCTCGAATCTTTTGTACAGTCCGAGAATATTGTCCCACTGCTCGCCCACCGCATCCCAATATTGCTCATACATTTTCGTCTTGATGCCTTTTTTACCGGCCTCCCCTTATTATCGTATACAACGAATATTATTTCTTTGGTAAAGCTTTCATTGCTCATTTACAGAGGTTTATTTTTGCATGCTCCCTGATGTGATCCAGCAATGCTCGTCTGCTCGAGTGCCATTTTCTTCCTATCGCCAAATAGAGTGTCGGTGATTCATCCACGGATTTAGCAATGAAATTTGCAAAAGGTCCGAGATTTCCTTCATCTGCAATGCGTAGAAAATGATAGTATTTTCCCCGTTCTTATTTCCTTAGGACAATAGGTGGATAGCCCTCTTTCATAAGATAAAGGTTGGTGATGAGGCGTGCCGCTATACCATAACCTATTTAAGCTATTGGTATCGAATTTTTAGACGATAAAGAATGTTAGAGCTGTTAATCGCCTTTGGGATACCCTTGCTGTTAAAAATAGGAATTGGTGACATTATCGCCTTAAGTGGTCTTGTCAAAGGATTGATTGGAAGAATTGGCGAGAAGGACGCTTTAAAGATTCTAAAAAAGGCGATAGACAAAACCATAAAAAAAGATAGCACCTTCAAGGAGTTCATGGTTATTTGAACTCGGGGAATTAGTAGAGCAAGGAATCGTCACCGG
This sequence comes from uncultured Halobacteria archaeon, assembly GCA_964578735.1. Lineage (GTDB taxonomy): Archaea > Halobacteriota > Syntropharchaeia > Alkanophagales > Methanospirareceae > Methanophaga. The sequence continues at coordinate 5,636 of CAZOEM010000151.1, forward strand.
TGAAGTAGTAAAAAAGGTTGAAAGACATTTAGAGAGAATAATAGAAGAGTTAAAAAGGAAAATAGAAGCGGAAACAAGACAATTTTTGATCACTCCCGATTTAAAAGAAGTAGGTAGCGAGATTTTAACCGGAAAACCGCATATTGAATATGTTGAAAGAGAAGAGATAGAAAAAGTGAAGGGTGCACTGGAAACTAAAAACAAATTGCTTGTGGTTGGAAAGCCAGGATCTGGTAAGTCAAGGTTTATGCTAAGGCTTCTTGAAGACTTTAACGGCTACGAGCGATTCGTCTTGATTAGAAGCTTTTTCAGAGAGGACGGCATAAGAAGTCTGGATGAGGAATTACAGAAATTTGACTCGTTCATTTTAATTTGGGATAACCTCCACAGAGTCAAGAAAGAGATAGTTAGCCTAACAATTAATCAAGTCGAGCAGCTAGCAAAAGACTATGGAAAGAAATTCATGTTCATTGGCGCATCGCGAATAGATGGGGGATATTATCAATTTAAACCTGAAGAGTATCCTCTTCAAAAAGTATGGTAAAACGTATGTGGACTTCAATTTATCTAAATCCTGTGTTCTGACCTGCTTTAATTCTTAATTTTTTTCTGTTATCGGTACGGTAACACTTTCCTACAATTTAAAGATTTGAATTAGCATTCATTACGTGGATTTGAAGTATTATTTGCATAATTGGTAACAACAAGTCGTTGATTTTTAAGTAAAACCTCAGTTACCAATTAATTTGAAGAGGATACATATAACCTTTATAGTGGAGAAATTCCCCGAGTAGGAACTTTTGATTAGTTTGACAATGTCAAATAACAAAAACCTTTACAGTGGGCATTTTCTCGGAATCGGACAGTTTGAACTAAAACGTATTTAATTCCTTCGAATTTATACCTTGTTTAATGAGACCAAATAAGA
>CAZOEM010000152.1:0-6547 GCA_964578735.1 uncultured Halobacteria archaeon
ACCCCCTGCTTAGCAATAGCTAACAATTGATTTGCACCCGAAGGGTGCTTTCTTGTTGGTAAAAAGTTGGGACCAGTTTTTACTAGGGCACGATATTCATTTTCAGATGATTCGTAATAATTTTTAATAAAAATCCAACCCATTTAATTGTACATGCATAAACGGAAAGTAATTGTTGAAGTTGATATCAATGACGATAAAGTCAGCGGCATCGAAGATATCGAACGGGATATTCTTCATCAGTGTTACTGGATTGTTCGGTTAGATTTTTTGTGCCCCAAATCGTGACTGGTCCCAAAAAGTTACCAATACATAACGTTTGAAAATAACATCTGCACATGAAACTTCCTCTACGAACTCAGCGTTCTCTGCGGTAAATGTAATGTGACATTGTCAAGTTACTTAAATTTTAAATGTAATTTAATTTGATTTAAGGTACGTGCAAGATTTTATGTACCTGCGGAATCACCATAACATCAGGCAAAAATGCTCCTGCGGTTTCTGAAAGTGCAAATAGTTCCTTTATACCCGGTACTATATCCTTTTGCGCTCTGTCACCAGTGACCGGCTGCAACACGAACTTTATGTTAAGGCCAACGAGGTCTTTACATATCTCCTCTATCTCATCTATTGCTGTATCTTTTACCACTACCACTTTTACTATCGTTTCTAATCCGCGCTCAGTGGAGATTCTTATACATTCAAGCTCGTTTTTATATTGCTTCTCATAGTCGGTGGATGCTTGATGGCGCCTCAGCTTTATATCAATAGATGCGAAATCAAAGTGATCGACTATGGAAGCAAAAGCTCGTGCTGAATAGCCGTTTGTTTCCATATGATTTTTTAGGTGCATCTCTTTTGCTCCCTTTGCTATCTCATTCACGAATGCTGCGGAAAAAAGCGGCTCTCCGCCGGTGTATGTAATGCTGTGGAGGTCTGGGGTACGTAGTGCTGTTAGTAATTCAAGTACACGGTGCGAGGACATCGGATTCACAAAGGAGATATTATACCCGGCAATGCCGGAAACGGTGCAGAAGCTCGGTTTGGGTTCCTTTGCTGAGGGTGTATCGCAATAAAAGCAAGAGAAGGGGCAACCTGCAAATCTAATGAATATCTGGCGTCTACCGACATAAGGTCCTTCGCCCTGGAAAGAACTGAATAGTTCTGTGATATACCCGCTCTTCATCTTTTCGCTATTTTTTCTGTATGTTCAAGAAAGCATAAGACCCAACTAAAATTAAATATCTATTGACACAGATGAACGCAGATAAAATTAAATCCGTGTAAATCTGTGTAAATCCGCGTCCTAAATTAAAAATGAAATTTTTCACATCTGGTCAATACAGTATCCCAAAGCTAAAAAGAGCTTTTTTCCCTTTTCGCTTTTTTACTATTCGACCGTAACTTTTTCCTTCTTCTCGCCACTAACTTCCAGTTCTTCCTTATACTTCTCCAGAAGCTCTACTTCCTTATCGACAATCTTACTTATCGCTTTCAATGCGCTCACTCGAGCGCCTATAAGGTCTGATGCGAGCTTCGATGGTTTCGGGATATAGTCCTCAACGGATTCCGCTATATTTCCAACTACATCAACAGCCACCTTTAGAGGTATAAGAGACGTCCCAACAAGAACCTTCATCGCCTTGACTAAATCTTCTTCCCCTTCCTTCATTTTTCCTGCTTCCATCGTTCATCAATGAAATATATGTGAAGCTCACCATTTAAAAGTTTCGCTTTCTCCAGTGACATTATCTGTGCGATAGCAGGAAGTGGGATAAAATTCCTGACTTCGCCTATATCAGTCGGGAATCGCCTGAGCTTTTTTAGCGGTAGTGGATGGAATGTCGTTTCTGTTTCCTCCAGATATTTGTCCTGCTCTATCTTCCACTCCTTAATCATAGACCCGCCTTTTATACGCTCTAAGGCAGGATGTGCTGGCTGGATGTGATATTTCCACTACTGAGCATAGGGTCGACTGTGCTGTGGATTTCATGGTTTGGGATCGAAATCCGCTCGAGGTGCGGCAGCGTGTGTGAAAGGTTTTTAAACCTGTTTTTGAATCATAATTTAGGTATATAGCCAAGAGGGGGAGGGTTTGAAATAGGCATGAAAATAAAGACCGTATCTTTTGATACAATGTGCATTATTGACGCTGCACAAAGCTTAGAAAGTCTTCTTTACATTAACAAAAAATGGAATTTTAAGCATCATAAATTGATTATTTCTACAAAAGTTGAAGGTGAAGCAATTAATCGTTTACAAAAAGCTCCTTATAATTACGATAGAGAACAAGCGAGGGTAATGGTAGAAGAAGTAATAAAGCACTTACATTTGCATCGTGAATTCAAAGAGGCTGTGGACGACAAAAAAGGAAATGAACTCCTAGTGAAGTATAGAAATACCGATGCCGATTGTCATTACCCGGATAGCACTATTATAGCCCATCTTAAAAGAATAGATGTTGATATTGTCATTACAAGGGACAAAAATTTCAAAGAAGTTGCTGAAAAGGAAGGTTTAGAGGTCCAGTATATCCCTACTAAAGAATCTATACTTGGTCATAGAGTCTCTCAGCTTTTTCGAGGTCGCCATTAGCCGCTTTAAGGCATTCTCCCCACCTTTTCCGCGCGTTCTCTATTGCTTCTTCCGTCTTTTTTGAATTCACAGTGCTGAAAGCAGACGTTAAAGAAGTGATCATATCTTCAAATTCCCGCTCTTCTTCTGTTGACGGTAAAGCCGTCTTTACTTTTTCTCCTTTTTTTAATGACACGTCTAAACTGCTTACACCCACTTTCTTCTTTCCTCCTCCATCTCGGTATAAACTTTTAGTGACATGTTGTAGATACCATTTATATATTATGGCCTTCGAATACTCCCATTTCTACGTTACTAATATACTTTTCAAGGTTCGCTGCTTCTAACTTAAAAAGATTTTGTTCATCTTCCAATTTAATTTCCTGTGCTATCTCTCCTATCCGCCCATATACTTCTAACGCTTCTCTTAATAGCCTCAACTGGTCATTTCTTGAGTCATGGAGTAATGCCAAATTCTCTAATCTACCGGCGGATTTCTTCAAATCAATTATAACTTTTTGTGGATCATCATCGTAACGAAGTTCAAAACGTAGTTTAGCTCCGTCTCTTAGATATTTCTCTGTACTCTTATAATCACCTTTTTCCTCATACGCCCTTCCAATACCTGTTATCGCATATGGATTGTTTGGATTCATATCTTCTCTTAAATCATCTTTAAATGCTTGGATAGCATCATCATATCTACCAGCATAGAAAAGAGCCCACCCAAGACCGTTTGATGATTTTTTATTTTTCTCCCGCAGTTTTAGGGAAAGGTCAAAGCATTTTACTCCAACGTTCGGTGATATCTTTATCACATATTCGTCTTCCCTATATATTCTGTTTATTCTTCCGCCTATCCAGCCCCAATAACCAGAAAATATGCGTTCTATATTATTTATTTTACTTTTAATTTTTTTTTCTCTCGTCTTGTGGAGAGAAATCAGAGTAGAAATAGCCGTAGAATGAATACGACAAAGGACATCTACGGGATTTTCTATCTTTCTTTCTAAGTCACGCTTGTAGTAATTCCCATATATCTTACAAATTTCTTCAACATGACGGTTAGTTAATGTTTCTAATTCGTTTATTATTCTGTCATTTTTCTTTTTAAGAATATAAGCTCTGCAAAGGCAACTGATTTTCATATCATTTATTTTGTTACGAATTTCCTCAATTTCCTTCTTAGTTGATTTCTGAAGATCCGCAACACTTTTAGGATTAATTTCACCTATTGTCATACCCGCTTCATATAACGCATTTGATAAACGCCCTGATTTTTCTCCATCAATGGCAAGATCAACTACCTTACAAATAGAAATTAACTTGTTTCCTATGTCCCCCCTTATTTTCAAGCGGTATTCATATTGTTCCAATATTTGAGAGTCTGACTCTGCCTGAAAACCTATTATCATCGGTTTTTGCGCTTCCAAAGCTTTATCTGCATATTTTACCGCATCATCAAACTTTCCTATCTTTGCACTTACGGAAGCCAGTTCGCTTAGAGTCTGGTAAACATCTAGGGGGAGATAATCTTCTTCCCGGCCTGCCCCTAACGATCTTCTGAAACAATACAGCGATTTCCCATACATTTTTATTGCCTTTGCGGAATCAGGCATCTCAGTATATTCCTTCGCCCAACCCAGAAATTTATTACCATTTTCTGCAAATCTCTTCGGAGAATCCGGTGCATATTCATTTAAAGTGGAATATATTATGTAGTTATCGGCAGAATTTTCGTACTCCCAATTATTCTCATAACAAACACCAATACGCCTATAAATACTATTAATCAAGTTGAGTATATCTTCTTCTAGGACCTCTTTAATCTCAATATATTTCGACATCAATTCTTTCGCATCCAGAAACATTTTTAAAGCCGTAGCATAATCTTCTTTTGTTTCATATATCTTACCATCTCTAAAACATTTTTCGGCTTTCTCTTTCAAATAATTTTCATCTTCTGATCTCAAGCTCATATGAATTAACTCAGCTCTTTTACTACAGTATCCAATTCTCCAACGATACCCGCTCATCGCACTTTTTCTTCTTCCCTCCCTCTGCTTGCTTAGTTTGTCGATGATTTCTACTGCCGCCCCATAATATTTTACAGCATCTTCAAATTTAGAAATGGCTTCTGAGTAATCTCCTTTTTCCTCCAACTCTACCCCTTCACGTTCCAAAATCCAGCCAGGTTTACCTAAATAAGTGGGTTCAGCGGGTTTGAGCTCTACGGCTCTCTGTGAATGTTTCAATGCTTTTGGTAAGTCCCCTTTTTCATAATAGTAGTCACTTACCATAGAATGAAGAGAAGCATCATCAATACCAACTTCAATTGCATTCTCAAGAGATACAGCAGCATTTTCATAATCCTGAGCAGAAAATTCTTCGTTCATTTTCTCCTTCCATAAAGAAGAAAGAGTTTTTTTGAGAAACGCACAACGCTCTGTATCATCCTGATGTTCCGTAAAAAACTGTGTTGCATATTTCAATACATCTCTACTTTTTCTTTCATATGATAGTTTTACCACATCAGCCACAACAAGCCAAGTCTCAAGATTAACCCGGAGTTGCCCACCTTTTAACTCCTCTTCCTTTTGGGCGAGGTATTCTACAATCCGATCACCGAGTTCACTCTCAATTTCTGTGAATGTCTGAACTGTCCTTTGCTTTAGAATGTTTTTTATTCCTTCTCTCAAATGACTTATTAAGTAGTATTGAGTTATGCTACCATCCCTGATGTCCGCGGTATAAAAATTTATAAAATTTCTTGCTCTTTCTAAAATTACTCCTTTATCAAAAAGCATAGGGGTTTTGTCAATCACATCAACACCCCACTCTATGAACGACTTAAGAAACTCCCAGGTTAAAGCGTGACCTTTTTTCTTAGTCAAGAATAATATCAACAAGGGAAGAACTTTGTCATCCCCTATAAGGTAATCTTTCTCGATGATTCCTCGAATAAGATTGGTCATTCCTGCGGGATACTTTTCAATTATTTCAGACGAAAGCTCTCCCTTCCTCGATATATCATCCATAAGATATTTTACATAACCTGGAACTCCTCCACTTTTTTCGACTACCTTCCGGATACATTTATCAAATTCTTGATACGATTTACTTTTTTCCGGGGAAACCCTTTCTCCCTCTTGAACATACTTGGTTATATCCTCAAAAGATAAATCTATATTCAGAAGTTTAATCTTGTCTTTATAATAAGTGAGATAATTCATAAAAATCTGCTTTATTCTAGCTTTTTTAGGATCCACCGGCGCTACTTCTATAATATTTTTGAATTCATTATACTTATTACCGAGCTTTTCTTTTAAAATAGCCAATTCACTGTCTCGTATAGTGACAACTAGACTGTATTTATCCTCTAATATTTTTGTAAACAAGTCATAACACTTATCTATATATTCTCCTTCTTCCTCTTCTCGATGTAGAGCATCTATCACAAGTAGAACATCTTCTGGAGAGATTTCATCAGATTTCTCTTCCATTATTCCGTCAATTATTTTCAATGATTTTTTCAACTTTTCTGCATTGGGGTTGAGGAAGAAAACTTTCTGCCACTTGCCAATGCTTTCCCCTTCCGGGAGACACTTATCAAGAAGAAATAACATGAAAGTGCTTTTACCTACTGCTGGTGGTCCTGAGATGAATAAAATCTTTTGTGGACCTAATTTATCAACGATATTTCTTGACAATCTATCAATTGTTTGGTCGTTGCCGAAGTAGAATACATTCTCTCTCTTAGCTTTAAAATCTTCTTCCTTATTTTCCAAAAAATTGGAGTCTTGTGCCACTTTGTAAAGATCGTTGTGCTTCTTTACCTCATGTAGATAAACTGCTGTGTCAAACTCAAGCGGAGACAAATTTTGTTCTCCTGAAAGTTCTTTTATTCTTTTCCTAAAATCACTTCTATCTTTCTCAAAACATAATAAATCGGGAACATACATCTCAAACCTAT
>CAZOEM010000153.1:0-6521 GCA_964578735.1 uncultured Halobacteria archaeon
TTGCGTGAAATCGTGTCGTTGATTGCTGCGATTGCCGCATCCATCAAAACTTTCTTTACAAAAGAAAGCTTTACCAAAGAAACCAAAGAAACGACGTGGAAAGAAAGCAATAGCTCATTTGAAGGCGAGTATCCTGCTTCTTAGTAAAGTGTGAAAACTTTTGAGAGAAGAGCCTACCTTGGGACGTGCTATCGCGATGAAAGAATTCATCTTTTCTTTTTATGGATGCATACAAAGGAAAGAGTATAGACTAAAAATGTACCGGTTGAGATTTCATGGTAGGGGCGGTCAGGGCGCGAGAGTTGCCAGTAAAGTGCTGGGTACCGCGGCATTTTTGGACGGCTACTATGCTCAGGACTTCCCATTGTATGGTGCCGAGAGAAGGGGTGCACCAGTAGCTGCCTCTACACGCATATCTGAAGAACCTATCATGGAACGCGGTGTGATATCAGAACCAGATATTGTGATAGTCATGGACGAAACCCTGTTGCAAGATCCCTTAACGATGCCCGTATCAGGTCTTAAACCGGGCGGCATAGTACTTATAAACACCACCCATAGTCAGACGGAGGCGAAAGCCGAGTATAAGATCACTGCCCAGGTAATAACACTGGATATAACGAAGATCGGGCTTGATATGCTAGGAATGCCGATCCTTAGCACCCTTGCAGGCGGAGTTGCCGCCAGGATCGTTGGTCTTAGCGAAGATTCTTTAACGGATGCAGTGAAAAAAGTATTATCCGAAATCATAACAGAGAGAAAACTATTAGATAAAAACGTAGCTGCTGCACTATATTGTTTCAATGCCATCACACCAGCAAAAATAGAACTAGAACTAGAAACTACCGAACAAATCAAAAAAAAGAGCACTGTTATCTCTCTTCCGTTCGAACCTGCCAGGGTCTCCAGTCCGGCTATAAATGCTACGGGCAATACGCCCTTGCGAATGACCGGTAACTGGCGCGTTTTTAGACCTGACTGGAATTACGATTCCTGCACCCGGTGTATGATCTGCGTTGCCAGATGCCCGGATGGTTGTATATTGGTAAAGGAAGACGGCTTTCCATATACCGATTACGATAACTGTAAGGGCTGCCTGATCTGTGTCGAGGAATGCCCCACAAATACGTTAGGCAAGGTACGGGAGGTTCATGCCTGATTTCAGGACGGTGCGGAAAAATGAGAGAAGAGATGCTCACAGGAAATGCCGCGGCTGCATGGGGGGTGCGGTTAGCCGAAGTGGATTATATCCCGGTCTATCCTATAACACCCCAGACGGAGATTATCGAGACTTTAGCAAAGTGGATTTCTGATGGTGTTATGGATAGCAGGTACGTTACTATGGACTCCGAGCATTCGATGCTAACAGCAGCGGGAGCCGCTTCTGCTACGGGCGCTCGTGCTTTTACGGCCACATCGAGTCAAGGGCTTCTGTATGGTTTTGAGATGCTCTATGCAGTAGCCGGCTGGCGAGTACCTCTAGTGATGGTAAATGTATCGCGAGGCTTGTCGTCTCCGATTACACTCGAGCCAGACCATAACGATGTACTAGCAGCAAGGGACACGGGATTTCTGCAGATACATTGTGAGACCTGCCAGGAGGTTTTAGATTCTATCCTGATGGCATACCGGTTGGCAGAGGACGAGCGGGTGCTGCTGCCAATTATTGTTAATCTGGATGGTTTTTTTCTCTCGTTTACCCGAGAACCAGTAGAGGTGCCAGATGTAGAGCAGGTCAGAAATTTTCTGCCGCTTTATGAGCCGAAGCACGCATTTTTCAGGGCCAGTCAACCAATGGCCCAAAGCGCGGCAGTACTTGGCGGGTCTAGCTATTCCTATTTCAAATACCAGATGCATATGGCAAGTCAAAACGCGCTTGCGGTCTATAAAGAGGTCTGTGAGGAATTTGAAACGGGATTTGGTCGAAGCTATGATGCCATCGAAGGCTATATGCTGGACGACGCCGATTATGTTCTCGTTATGACCAATTCCTTCTCCACCCTCGGCAAGGCGGCTGTGAAAGCGGCCCGAGAGCGGGGAATAAAGGCTGGGCTTTTGCGGTTGCGGCTCGTAAGGCCATTTCCCGTGGTAGATATAAAAGCAGCAATTAACGGTAAGAGGGCAGTTGCGGTCATAGACCAGAACATCAGCATAGGCAAGGGCGGGATTCTACATTCTGAGATCGCCAGTTGCCTGTATACAGAGAAACATAGGCCGATCCTGCTATCTTTTATTGCCGGACTTGGCGGTAAAAACATAAGCCCTGACGAGTTTGAGTTCATTATCAATAAAATGGTTACGGGTGAAGATACAGAAGATGTGGGAACCGCTCAACTTATATATACGGATAAGGAATGGCAGGAAATGGGGCGATTAAAAGGGATGGCGGGAAAGGGGTAAATGATTATTTGTGAGTTCCCCAATGGAGCAACGCAAAAGTCGTCCGGCAAACATGTGCAATTTCGACAACATAATGCATAAATATTTAAATTATTGTGCAATAAATGCAATTTATGAGACAAATCATAAAAAGACAGAAGCAGGAAAAAGAGCAGGTGACCGGTTCGGATTTTGTCAGACGGGATGTGACGGGAAAAATAGATACATATCTCCAAAAGGACATCATAAAGGTCGTAACAGGAGTGAGACGCTGCGGCAAATCCATATTTTGCTTCATGGTGCTTAGGGATACTGACTTTGGATATGTCAATTTCGATGAAAAGGAACTGGCCGGGCTGGAGAATTATGATGAGATATTGAGATATATCCGGGAATTCTATGGTGATGTGGACTATCTGTTCCTTGATGAGGTCCAGAATCTTGAGAACTGGGAACTGTGGGTGAATAGTTTACACAGGAGAGGATACAACCTGCTCATCACCGGGTCCAATGCAAAGCTGCTGAGCCGGGAGCTGGCAACACACTTGACGGGCAGGCATATATCCCTAGAACTCTTCCCTTTTTCGTTCCGCGAATATCTGGACGTTGCTGGTTTCCATATCCTGGATGAATATACCGAACAGGAGCGGGGTATAATATTGAACCACCTGAAGAAATATATGGGGGTGGGCGGTTTTCCTGAAGTGGTAGTGAAGGGATACGATTACACATACTTGCAGACTCTTTTTGATAGCATTATTCTCAAGGATGTGGTCCAAAGGTATAAAGTGCGGTATGTGGATGACCTGTATAATCTTGCCAGGTTCCTTATGTCGTCTTTTTCTAATGAGGTTTCCTATACAAAATTGAAGAACACGTTGAAGTTTCGGAGTGTTCACACTGTCCAGAATTATGTGCGATACCTTGAAGATACGTATCTTGTTTTTCATCTGGACCGGTTCTCGCTCAAACAGAGGGAGCAGATAAAATCGCCGAAAAAGGTGTATGCTGTGGATACGGGGATGGTAAATGCGCTTGCGTTCACGTTTTCAGAAAATATAGGTAAATTGATGGAGAATACTGTTGCCGTGGAACTGTTAAGACAAAGGTCTGGCTCCAGTTCGCGTCTTGAGCTCTATTACTGGAAAGATCCGCAGCACCACGAGGTTGATTTTGTGATAAAGGAAGGAGCGGATGTCGCCCGGCTGATACAGGTATGCTACTATATTGATGACCCGAAGACAAAGGAGCGGGAATTGAAGTCGCTTGTCAAGGCGGCTGGTGAACTGGATTGCCGTGACCTTCTTGTGATTACCTGGGACTGGGAAGGCAATGAGGAGTTCAAGGGCTGTGACATCCGGTTTGTGCCGCTCTGGCAGTGGTTGCAGGGGTGAGAATTTGTTTAAAAATAACAATTTCTATCTGCATAACTGTGTATAGTTTATGCGAGCAGTATTTAAAAAGGAAAAATAAGAGGGGGGGGTAACATAGTACGACAGATGGAACGTATAAGATCAATCAAAGACATCCCGCCTGAAGAGAATATGCTCCCAGGCACACCAGCTTGTGCGGGTTGTGGTGGACTTTTGGCATTGAGGCACTGTATGAAGGCACTGGGGCGAAAGACAGTAATAGTAAATGCAGCCGGTTGTTTCACGCTGCTTACCATCTATCCCTATACCCCATTTAAGAATTCATGGCTTTATACCGCAATGGCATGTGCACCTGCCGGAGCGCAAGGGATACGGGATGCGCTGGACATATTGATAAAAAAAGGTAGGCTCGACCCGGACGAGGATATGAAGGTGGTTGTATTGACCGGAGATGGGGCTGCTTATGATATGAGTCTTTCTTCTACTTCGGGGGCTATCAACCGCAACCTCGACTTCTATTACATCTGTTATGATAATGAGGCATATGGCAATACCGGTGTCCAGTGGTCAGGAGCAACACCATTTGCATCAAAGACTGGCACAACCCCTCCCGGAATGATGAGCACAATAGGGTCAGAAGTATCAAAGAAAAATCTCTTTGCAATTTGGAATAGCCACACACCACCCTATCTTGCTACTATCTCACCAGCCCATCCTGTTGATTTGATTAACAAATTTAAAAAGGCAGAACAGTACAAAGGCCCGAAACTGTTTATCGCTCTTTCTCCCTGCCCTCCTGGTTGGGGAATAGACCCGTCATACACGGTAAAAGTAGCAAAACTTGCAGTTGATACGGGCGTCTGGGCACTAAAAGAGGCTGTTTTTGGTGTGGTTACTCATACTGTTGTCCCCAAAAGATTTAAGCCAGTGGAAGAATATCTAAAGGTACAGGGCCGGTTCGCCCATCTCTTTAAACCTGTAAGGCAGGAGGCGGCACTGAATACGATTCAGGAGGGGGTAAATGAGTATTGGAACAGATATAAGCTTCTTCTTTAACCCGAAAACAATCGCCGTTGTTGGTGCTTCGCCGACCCCCGAAAAACCGTCTCATATTATCTTAGAAAGCCTTAAACGAATTGGGTTTAGAGGGCCTACATATCTAGTAAATCCGAAATATCCTTCTATTGACGGTTGTAAGTGCTACAGCTCAATGGCCGAGATAAAGGACAATATAGATGTGGCTATTCTTGCACTACCGGCCTCTAAAGTGTTAGAAGTGCTGAAGCCAGTCGAAAATGTCAAGGGCGCAATCATTATCAGTGCGGGCTTCAAGGAGGTAGGGGATTCCGGGCGACGGATGGAAGAAGAGCTAAAAGAGATTGTTGTACGGAAAGGGATAAGGATCATCGGTCCAAACTGTTTGGGTATATATGATACTGTGTCCAGGATAGATACTTTTTTTATACCTGTGGAACGGGTGAAGCGGCTCAAAAGAGGCAGGATTTCTATACTCACTCAGAGCGGTTCTTTTGCTGAAATGATCGTGGATGAAATGGCGGCAGAAGGTATTGGAGTTGCAAGGATTGTGAGTTACGGGAATCGAGTTGATGTTGGTGAGACCAAGTGCCTCAATTTCCTGGTTGATGATGATGCAACGAAGGTTGTTGTCTTATACATGGAATCAGTAGACGACGGGAGGCGGTTTGTAGAGGTGGCATCTCGATGTACAAAGAAAAAGCCCGTTGTTGTTGTTAAGGTTGGCAAAAGGGAGGCGGGAGTACATGCTGCCAGATCACATACGGGTGCAATATCCGGTCGGTATGAGATATACAAGGCGGCATTTAAAAAGGCCGGGATAATTGAGGTGGACGGATATGAGGGGTTAAAGGATGCCTGTAAGGTTTTGAACACCTATGACCTGGTCGCTGGCAAAAAGGTTTTGATTATAACAGATGGCGGTGGTGTCGCGGTAACTATGGCAGATGCATGTGAGGATTTGGGACTTGAGGTGAAGGAACTTAGAGAGGAGACGAGAAAACGTTTGAGTGCCAAACTGCCAGGTTACACTGCTACTGGTAATCCCATAGACCTGACCAGTAGTGTTACCGATGAGGATTACGCTATTGCCCTTGAGGAGGGCTTGAGGGGAGAATATGATATTGTAATTGTAATTGTTCTATGGGGTCCACCAGAAATCACGGAACGATTGGTAGATAAGCTGAAAGAGCTCAGAGACATATACAATAAACCGATACTCATATGTAGTCCGGGTGGTAAGTTTACAAGGCGAATGGCAAAGCATTTTGAGGAGAAAAGAGGTTTACCTGTTTTCTTTACACCGGAAAGCGCAGCCAGGGCGGCTGCGGTGTTGGCGGGTGGTAAGAGGTAAGTGCAGACAATGGAAAATGGAAAATGCAAAATGCAAAGTGCAAAAGTCAAAGTTCAATTTGCATTCCGGATTTTGCATTTACGTAATCGCTGTATATAAAGTATAACTTCTATCTAGCTATTTAGGACGCAGATTTACACGGATTTACATGGATTTGATTTCTTCTGTGTTAATCAGTGTTAATCTGTGTCATTAATTAATTCGTATTGGTATAGCAACATAAAAAACCACGAGATTTCACAAGATTAACACAAGAACTTGGAATTTTTTGGTATAAAATAGTTAATAATGTACCAAAACTATGTTAATAGTATTCTTTTTCTCCTGAAAATCCGTGTAATCTTGTGGTCTGTTGACATGGAAGCTACATCGCGGATTGC
>CAZOEM010000154.1:0-6476 GCA_964578735.1 uncultured Halobacteria archaeon
CTTCACCTACGAGTGCGAACACTGTGGAATCACAAAAATAGTCTATTTCGGATGCTTTGTGGCCCATTGAGAGGAGAAACCGTTTTCTACAGAAAGTTTTGATGGATGCGGCAATCGCAGCAATCAACGACACGATTTCACACAAGCACAGAAACGGAAGATTGACGGCTGGTGCCGTTGTTGTGTTGCATCCCTTTTCTCGGAGTCTTGGCTTTAATCCACATATCCATATACTTGTAACCGAAGGAGGGTTCGACAGACATGGCAGGTTCATACACCAAAAATTCATCCCTTTCGACGCTATGCGAAAAACGTGGCAATACCAGGTACTTACCCAGTTCAAAGCGGCACTTCCAAAGAATAGGCTAGTTTCAATGCTCATAGACCACCTTTTCAAGAAATATCGCGATGAATTCTACGTTTATCTCCCAAAAGAAATGATACGCTATTACGGTGCTTACAGCCGTAAAACCAAAAGGAAATATACAGGATATTTACAGAGAAGTTTAAGGCAGGCGACATTCGAGGACTTTGTTACGAAAGTGAACAAATGGGCGCCGAAATGCCCAAATTGTGGAAGAAAAATGACATTCGTGTGCTATGAGAAAGGACCCCCGACAGAAAACGAAGTTTTTGGATGTAAATTATCAGATTGAAATCATCCCCTGCTCAGCCATACCTAACAATTGATTTGCACCCGAAAGGTGCTTTCTTGTCTTGAATACCTTAAGTTAATTTTCAATAAAATAGCATTGAATATATAGTATTCTGGCACATCACTTCGTTCCTGGTAAGGAGATAGCGGAGGCTTTAATAATTCTATTTGCCTGCATGTTCTTGCTTCTTGCAACGCCTATCGCACCTTCAATTGCACTTTTAGACACCTAAAAGGAATAGTGGCAACCCAATTGCAATTGCAAATATAAGATTGAATATCTTTATTAAGACCGAATCTTTTATCGTGTAAGAGAACAGAGGTAACATTCCATGTCCGTCTTGAACAATGGAACTGGTGAGCAGTATTGAGAAGGGGATAAGCCCGTTTGCAAACATCATCACAAAAATCATGTGCGGACCAGACTCGGGTATTAGTCCTACAAGTGCACAAATCAGAAATATCAATAGCATATTTGCCTTGACAAAACCTTCTAAATCCCAATATTCGAGTCCAAAGGTGATGAAAAGCAGAGCGAAGAAAGTCCAGAGAAATACCTGCCATAGATGCTTTTTTACTATATGCTCCCATATGTGTTCCTTAAGGTAATGATCTGGTACAGTAGCTACAATAAATGTTGTTATCACCAACAGGGAAAAGAGTGTCATTCTCTGCCAATTCCATGTCTCCGGTCCCGCTATTCCCATCCCTATTCCCAGCAGTGTGATAAGCAGAAAAAATAAAAGGGCGTATCGAGGTAAAGAAAGCTTAGGAAATTTCTTTAATACACCTGGCTCGAAGCAGTGGCATTCTTCTTCATAATGTATCGTTTGTAACTCGCATTCTTGACAAGGGACTATTCTAAAGAGATATGCTACTTTATCTGCTATCCCGGCACCTATAATACCCAATATAAATAACACGACAAAGAGGAACATCGCCTCTTTAGGAAAAAGCGCTAACATCACAAATGCTTCATCTCCCGAGGTAGCAATCATTCCACCTACAATGGCACCAAATGATAACAACCCGTGGACATAAAAAGAAACATTCATAAATGCACCTAAGCAGCCGGGTGTTGCGCCGAGAAAAGATGCAATAGCGTATTGTCGTCTTCTTCCACCTTTTAATGCCTTCTCCATATCGCCTTTTGTTAAGACGTTTAGATAATCAACGATGAGCATCATTACAAAAACAAATATGGTTATCATAACCGAATGATTGATAACAGAAGTTAGTTCTGCCATTTAATACCTCCAATACTTTTGCGTTTTTCATCAGCTATGCCCTTTGGCTCCGGATTAATCATCTCCTCTCTTTTCCTCCATAGTAAGCCAGAAGACTTTATCCCGGTATTTCACCTTCTTTATTTTCCCGCTTTCCTCCAGCCTCGTTAAGCTATCCTGGATATTATATCCCTTTGGTAATGCTTTCTTTTTGAAAGAAATAGCTCTTAGCGTGTCTATAACCTGCTCCGCTCTCATTGGATGCCGTCTTATTATTGCTAAAATAGCATCTTCAGGATTTATAAATCCCTCCGTGGAAAATCCCCCGGTCTCCTCTTCGGTAATATCTACCACATTAGCATCGCTAAGAATCGCATGTGCTAAGGTGATGTCTACTTTACCTGGAGGAACCGCCCAGGGTTCTGCAGGAGGTCTTATCGGGACATTTATATATGTTCGATTGGGCCTTATTTTATCAAGTCTGCTTTTTAGTGCTTCTAATTCCCTTTCTGTGTCATTTAGCCCCTTTACCAGCATGACTTCTACCCATATTTCACCGTTATAATCTCGCCGGAATCGATCCAAACCTTCGACTACTGTCTTAAAATCCAGTCCACGATGTGGCCGGTTTATCTTTCTGAATGTTTCGCCAGTGCCGGCATCGAGTGAGGGCATAACAACATCTGCTTGTGAAAGGTCGTTTCTTACATCCTCTCTGTAAAGTAGGGAACCGTTTGTGTCAACCGCTATGGGTATATCTGCTATTTCTTTAGTCTTCCTGATTAGCCAACCAAGGCTTTTACATAAAGTCGGTTCACCTTCGCCTACGAAGGTCACAAAATCTATTTCGCAGTGGCTACTTTCTGCTTCTATTACCCTTTTGATTTCGTGCAGCAACTCTTCCGGTGGAAAGAAGTCTTTACGCTGATTTGTCATCTGCGTTGTCCTGCCAAGCTGGCAGTACACACAGGAATAGTTACAGGTTTTGAATGGAATTGGATTAACACCTAAAGAGCGACCAAGACGCCGTGATGGAACCGGCCCGTAAACCATTTTCATTTTATGCATCTTTAAACTATTATATGCTACATAACATTAAACTTTAGCCTCCCTAAAAAGCGAAAGTAGATAATCTTCCCAACACCTAATTGACGTCTATTGCCACAATGAATACTTATCACGGGTAATCATTAAGAATTCAAGAGGATTTTTTAATGGTTCTTTATCTTAATGTATTCGCAAGCACCTTAAAATCATCAAGCAAGACTTCTTTCATCTTTTGATTATATGTAACAACTGCAGGATGATAGAGCGGTATTATCCGTTTAATACCCGCGATTGTGCTTACCGTGAATACATTACCGTGTATCTTACCTATCTTCTCTGGCTTCAACTGGAATTTAGCAAAGATATAAGCTAATGAGAAATTACCAAGTGTTGCTATAACCGCTGGTTCGATGAGTTCCCGTTGTGCATCTAAAAAGGGTGTACAAGCCCGTATTTCGTTCGTTAAGGGATTCCTGTTGCCGGGTGGTCGGCATTTCAAAACATTAGCTATATATACGTCTGCTCTTTGCCATCCTATGGATTCCAATAACTCATCAAGCACATTCCCCGCTTTTCCGACAAATGGTTTGCCTTTCAAGTCTTCATTGTAGCCCGGGGCTTCACCAACGAACAGTATTCTCGCGGATAGCGCGCCTTCTCCGACAACCGGATTAGTTCTCGTCTTCCATAGCTCACAACGTTTACAGCCTTTTATTTCTTTTTCTATGTTCCGCATTTCTTCTTTATTGGACCTATTGATTGATCTCTTTTTATCTAAATGTCCAACTGTGAGAAGTTGACCAATATAAAGGTTAAAGAAATACAAAAATTAATATCCACTAACAATAAAACATTTTAAATAAAGTGTCGGCATGAAGATGGAGAAGCGAGAGAAGGATTTTATCCAATCACTGGAATCGGACAAATGGCTATTTTACGCCGATCTGCTCGTAGACAAGGCGCATGTAGTGATGCTAAAAGAGCGAGGGATAATAAAGAAAGATGAAGCGGCTGAGATTCTGAAGTTTTTAACTAGAATAAAGGAGAAGGATTTTGTCGAATTCGAACTCCCCTCTTACGATGATCTGCATACTGCGATTGAATCCGTATTAATACGAGAGATAGGCGAGGCGATAGGCGGCCGAATGCATATCGGACGGTCGAGGAATGACGAAGTGGCAACGTGCATAAGGATAGCGCTTCGTGACGAGCTGTTAGAGCTGATGAAAGAGGTGAACTACTTGAGAAGAGCGTTAATAGAAAAAGCGGCCGAGAACGTGGATACTATAATACCCGGTTATACACATCTGCAGCATGCACAAGCAACTACATTTGCTCATCAGTACATGGCACATGCCGATGCGTTTGCGCGTGATTTCTCACGGCTTCTAAATGCATACGAGCATACAAATCTATGCCCATTAGGTGCGGCCGCATTCGCTTCCACCGGCTTTCCTATCGACCGAGCGAAAACCACAAAACTTCTTGGTTTCAATTCCATGCTGGAGAATTCAATGGATGCCGTATCATCGCGCGATTTCATCATCGAGTCGATTTCCTGTTTCTCTAACCTGATGACGAATCTGAGCAGGCTCGCCGAGGAGATAATATTGTGGAGTACCTCGGAATTCGATTTTATTCGCGTTCCCGCAGAATATGTGACAGGAAGTTCGATAATGCCGCAGAAACGAAACCCAGACTATGCAGAGCTTATAAGGGCGAGAGCGGGCACTGTTTATGGGTGTTTGATGAGCGTGCTTAGTATATGCAAAGCGTTACCATACTCATATAATAGGGATTTGCAAGAGGCTACGCCACATCTGTTTAAAGCTATAGAATACACCATTGCTTCGGTATTGGTGATGATCGGCATGGTGAAAGGGCTGGAATTGAAGAAGGAGAAGTTGGAGAAGCAGACACAAATTGGATTTATTAGCGCAACCGAGCTGGCGGATACTATCGTTAGAGCAACAGACATACCTTTTAGAACTGCTCATAAAATCGTATCTACATTGGCAAAGGCAGGTGAAGGTAGAGGCGAGGACGGAGAGGAGGCGGAATCTGACGTGGTGCTTCGTAGAATAGATGAGCTCGCTGTGAAAAGCATAGGAAAGAAACTTAGTGAGATCGGGTTGACCGAGCGGAAAGTAAAAGAGGCACTGAATATCGCTTCCAATATCCGGAAAAGGGATGTGAAGGGCGGTCCGGCAAAAAAAGAAGTCTTAAGGATGATAGACCGGAGAAAAACCGAGTTGGGCAAGGATGGGCGATCAAGACAGGCGAAGGAAGAGCGAGTAAAGAAAAGTTTAGATGAGTTGGCGAGAGAGGTGAAGAAGAAGAAGAGAGTTATAACAGTGATGAAGAAATAGCTTTTGTACTATAACACGTACCTTTTTAACATATCACCTGCAGCAATACCTCGAACGTATTTCCAATACCGTTTCACCAGACATCTCTCGACTCACGTGATACCATTTTCCCTTAAATTTGACTTTTTTACTTTTACTTAATAATAGAAAGATATAAAATAAGTTATATCCCAATAGAAAGAGAGGGCAAGATTATATAAGGAGGTAAAAAGAGAAGATGGAAAAGAAAGGAGGAATAGTAGGCTTTACAGGGACGTTTAGAGAGCGTATGGCAGATACGAAGGAAGGGTCTAAGGTGGTATTTACGGGCTCGGTAGCAGTATGCATGCCATTTATCGAGTTGCTTGCGTATACAGTGAGGGACAGAGGTTTTGACATGTTATATGTGCCAAAAGCAAATGCAAATGAGGCAAGGAAGATAAAAAAGATAGAAAACATAGGTTACAGCGTTGTAGATGAAAAGGGCGATCCGAAAAGACCTGATGTGATTGTCGTGCTTGGCGGGTTAGCGATGCCTAAGTTCGGATGTCCGCCAGAGGAGGTCAATCAGATGATTGAAAGTATATCAGGGGATAAAAAACCGAATATCTTTGGCGTGGGGTTCATGAACATATTTGAAAAAGCGGGTTGGGACAAGAAGATCGATTTCGATAGGGTTATAGACATAGCGATGGAAACAGTAGTGGTCAAATAGACATTTTGAGCTTTTAATTGCAACATGCAGAGTACAAATTGGAAAAAGCTCATTATTTACTTTTGCATTATCTGCTCAAATATACTGCGCCGACCGGGATTTGGACCCGGGTTATAGGCTTTTTGCCCCTCTCTTTTTATTTTATTTCAAATGTTTATTTCCTTTTCTTTCCTTTTGAATGAAGAAAGAATGAATATTAGGTTGGCAAGCCTATGTGATACCAGGCTACACTACCGGCGCATGCTTTCTTTTTTATTCTATTCTATTTTATTCTACTATATACTCCTCCCCTAGTTTAGGTGCTATTGCCTCACATCCGATATTATCTCTCGCCCATGCTGCGAACTCTCCTGTATGTTCACCATGAACCATGAACACGACCTCAGTGCCATTCTTGCAAAATCGTGACACCAAATCCTTCAACTCGGAATCACCTGCATGAGCTGAGAAGTCATATTGCTCAACACTTGCATCCACTTTCACCA
>CAZOEM010000155.1:0-6460 GCA_964578735.1 uncultured Halobacteria archaeon
TTTCCTCAGGTTGGATTTTCACCAACTGGATATTATGCATTTATCTCGGCACCCCATTTATTCGATTTCGTAACAAAGTCCTCGAATGTTACCTGCCTTAAACTTCTCTGTAAATATCTAGAATATCCCCTTTTTGTTTTACGGCTGTAAGCACCGTAATAGCGTATCATTTTAAAATTTCGATCAGGAATGTGCTGAATCAATGCTTTAATGAACTCCTGCACCTCCAGCGTCACGAAATGCCTCTCACCCTCACGATCCTTGTACCAGAATGTGACCGTTTTCCCGTCGTATCGGTGCAATCGTGTGTTTGCAACCGCTGGATGACGGATGTATCTGGCTACATATCGTGCTATCCTCCGTTTGTTTGTGATTCTGGATTCTTTTGGGAGATGAACATAGAAACCATCGACATATTTCTTGAAAAGGTGGTCTATGAGCATTGAAACTAGCCTATTCTTTGGAAGTGCCGCTTTGAACTGGGTAAGTACCTGGTATTGCCACGTTTTTCGCATAGCGTCGAAAGGGATGAATTTTTGGTGTATGAACCTGCCATGTCTGTCGAACCCTCCTTCGGTTACAAGTATATGGATATGTGGATTAAAGCCAAGACTCCGAGAAAAGGGATGCAACACAACAACGGCACCAGCCGTCAATCTTCCGTTTCTGTGCTTGTGTGAAATCGTGTCGTTGATTGCTGCGATTGCCGCATTCATCAAAACTTTGTGTAGAAAACGGTTTCTCCTGTTGGATGGTTATGTTAATTAATGCGGAGCGAACGCAAAGTTATAGTTTATATCATGAACTCGCATTTTCTTCATTTTGTGACATACTTTTTGCATTGCTGTTCTAGCACGAGAGGTGCCTGATCCACAATTTCGCATTTGGCATAGATTTTTTAGGGATTCTAAACATGTCAGAAAAGTTTATATATTATAGGTAAATGTGCGAGTTCCTGTTATATACTACAAGAACCAAAATAATATCAAAATCCCAAAAGAAAGATTTGTTTTGAATTTAGAGTTTAGTGCTTAGTATTTATACCTCTTGATATTGCGTGATTACGTATACGCTATGGCTCCGAGCTTGGACAGTCCAAATCAGATGGCGGTGTTGAAACTCCTGGCTCTGGGAACGGACAGATGCGCTGTTGCATGCCCTTGGCAGGGTAGAACGCGTGGAGGTTACGTTTGGTAATGGAATAAAGACATGGTACCTTAATGTAACAAAGGCGATAACGGATTCTTTTAAGGAAATTGGGATGGAGGAGTTACTTAAAGAGGAAACACGCCTCGTAAATTCACTGGAAATGTAGATGGCACATTTTTTCTAAATCGGTTATGGAATCTACGTAAAAAATCGGAAAGTTTATATACTCTGAAACAAAGGTAATCATCACTAAAACTTAAATATATTACCTGACTTATATTCATTCGTGTTCGGTTAAGCCCATTTTGACTTGAGTTATATATAAACTTACCCCGGTGTGTTTAAATAGAATAGACTTACAAACCTATTAACCGAACACACATGGACTTATATTATATTATATTATACTATACATATGTGAGTCCATTTACATAGTGATTAACTGAAACAAGAGAGGTATTTAAACATGGAGGTAGACGAAACAAAAAAAAATATACTCAAAGCATTTGGAAATAAGAGTAGAAAAGCAGAAACAATAGCTAAAGCTATAGGGACAATTACGGAATCAATATTAAAAGAACTGGAAGGGCTGGAAAAAGAGGGGCTCATTAAGAAAGGCGGAGGTAAAGGTTTATATTGGCATATAACGGAAAGTGGCAAATCGGTTATTTGTTCTAAACAACTACATGAAAAGCCAAAACCGGAAAATGGTATTAATGATTTGATAGTAGAGGGCATGGAACGTCTGTTAGCCGCATTTAGAGAACGTACGGAAGAAATATTAAGTGAGATAAAGAAACGGTCGATAACTAGTTCAAGCGGAATTCGTGTGCCCAAAGTGAGCGATTTCGCAACTGCAATTGCAGAAGAGTATCCGCGACTTTACGTGGATTCCATAGCTGCCGTGGAGATACCGGAGTTACGAAGAAGTATAAAAGTAAAACTGGGCATAGATAGTGACGTATTTGATGAACTCGTGATAAAACTCTTTGAATCAGGGGAATACAAAATAGAGGAGGGCTCGGGAGATGACGGACTCAGATACCGAGGCAGAAATTTCATGTTTATTAAAATGAAGAGGTGAAAATGTATCCCTACATGTTAAAACAAAATCCATTTCCTGCAAGCCAGGCGGCAAGGAGAGAACAATCAGACTTTGTGGGTGGAAGGAGATGGAAAGCAGCAAGGGATAAGATAAAGGAAAGTATTCTGGTAGGGCAGCCAATTAGTGTTATAGTCGGACCTTATGGTGTAGGGAAGACACACCTCGTATTTAATTTGCTCAATTTCTTTGAGCAGAAAGACTTTATCATCTCTTACATCGAGTTGTCAGGGTTATTGTCAGACGAGAATCCCGTGATAAAGGCTGTTTCACAACTCATGGATTCTTTTCGTGGTTTTAGAGAAGAGGTGGTTCGCAGTATGATTAGGAGCCTGATGGATGACGGACGGTTAAATACGATATTGGACTTAAATTTCAGTAGATTCGGTGCATGGAAGATGCGGAAAAAATTGGACCGCTATTTGGACGGGAATGAGAGTGTAAGACTATCACGAGAGGAAAAGCTGTTTCTTAGAGATACCGTATTGATGCTACTTGATGAAAAGGGCGTAGATAAGGGTACGGCAAAAGTTCTCCTATTCTCTCATTCCTGGAAAAATGTTCTACAGACGATGAATAGTGCAGTTAATGCTTTGTCCGCAATGACAGACCTATTCAGGTTCATAAGGAACGATAGAATTGTAATTGCCTTCGATGAACTCGATGTACTGGAGCAAAAAAGTGATCCACACGAAATAACCGAATCTTTCAGGAACTTGATAAACAATTTACCGGTAAATGTATTTCTCATCTTTGCTATAACAACGAGTGCGAGGCGAAAAATATCATCCACTGACCCCGGTCTATACAGCAGGCTGGATGTTATGGGCAAAGTGTGCACGGAATCTTTAGAAAATCCCGATAATGAAATAGAGCTTTTTGAAGTAATAACGGATATACTTAAAGAGGCAAATGCGGATATGGACCTTAGGGATGAGGATGAATTGAAAGAAGTTTGTAAATTGGTGTACGATAAAAGGAAAGAACGTCCGCTTAGAGAAAGCCTCACTCTTTTCAATACCGTGTTTGAGATGGTGGATGGTGACGGAAAGGATATCATGAGAAAGACATGCGAGCTCTTAGGTATAGAAAGAGAGGAACATCAAGAAGAGGAAAATGGAGAAGATAATCCGGAAAAATCAAGAAATATACAACTTGCAATCATAAACGTATGCACCCAGTTAAAGGATATGGAGAAGATAAAAATGGTTCATGAACGAGGGAAACAGATCAAATTAAATGGCGGGGGTTATAATGTGACGGACGTCTTCTTCGCGGATAACGAAGGAAAATGGGTCGCGGGAGAGGTAAAAGTGAGGAGTGAACTTGTGGATGCATCAAAATTGCACATACCGGAGATTATGAGGGAAGGGTTTTTTGTCTATAGTGGTGAGGAGAAGAAAGTGGATCGGGCAATACTCTGGTATCACGCAAAGGGCTTGAGTAGCGAAGTGGAGAGTAAAATAGAAGAATTGAGGAAAGAGGGGAAAGAAGTTGATACGGTGAAGATAAGTAAAAGAGAAGTGATGCAGTTGAAAAATTTGGAATACTCCGATTTGGAAGCCATCGGTAAAAGATTAGGAATATTAAAATGAAAAGAAGGTTCATCTCCAAATGGGTTGTTCGGAAGGTGGTGAGAGAAACGGCAGAGGATATGGGCCTATTAGGTGCGACACCGGAATTAATCTCAGAGCGGATAAAAGAGCTTGAGGGAACACATTTGCCCAGTTCGATAGTAGAAAAGGCGCTTGACGATCTGGATGATGATTTTTACGCAGGTGATGATGATCTTTTCGATGTGGAATACATGCAAAGGAAGAAGAAGGAAAGGGTAGGGGAAGTCCTCTCTTCCATATCGCTGGCGTTAGCACTGGCCTTCCTTGGTATTGGTGCCTTACTATGTCCCCATCATTACCGCGTCTTTTTTCTGGGTGGTAGTGTTATATTAGGCTATCTAACAGCAACATTTAATGCTCTATACTTAAGCAGGTATGTTACATGGAAAAGTGTAATGGGAATCGCCATTTCTCTCGAAGCACAAGTAATATATATAATACTCTTGTATATATGATATGGAGTGAAAGAAATTATGAGTGAATTGAAGAGAAAGATATACCCGAAGAAGAAGGTATGCGAGGCGATGAGAAAAGCAGTAGAAGAGTTGCCTCTGGATGGTGGAACTGCGGAAACTATAACCGAGTTAATAGAAGCACAGGGGCATAACGTGCCTACCTCTATAATCGAAAGAGGGTTAAAGGACATTGGAGAGGAATTCTATATCAGTGACGAGGAGGTCACGTTCCCAAAGGAGAAACTAAGGTATGCGATAACGAAAGCAGTGGAAAAATTGGGTCTTGATGGCGGGACGGCGGAAACGGTAGCAGAGCTAATAGAAGAAGCGCAGGGACATAAGGTGCCTACGTCTGTAGTTGAACGTGGGTTAGAAGATCTGGGTGAAAAGGACTTCTATGTATATGATGAGGGAGTGAATGAAGAAAATGGGACTGAATATGATTATGAGGAAAGAGGCTGGTGAAATTCTTCATTGTATATAAACCATAACCTTTACCTATTTAATTTAGGACGCGGATTTACACCGATTTAATTCCTTCTGCGTTAATCAGTGTTAATAACCCATGCCGTCAAGTTGGTCTTGCGAACCTACAGATAGTGTAGTCATTTTATCATACGACAGCATAGCATGTGCCTGAAAAAGCACTATAAACAATAATAGAAAACTTTATATATGTAGTGCATATACACTACATATATGACAGAACGCAAGACATTCATCCGCAAGATCAAGCAGGGAGATAAAATCCGATATGCAGAAGTATGGAACGAACGACAGGGAAAGAAGGTAATTCAGCATCATGTCCGGTATTTAGGGAGTGATCCGGACAATCTCTCGGATCCGAGTTCGTTTGACCTCGAAACAATTCACTTTGGATACCTGGCACAATTGATTTTTAACCGCTAATCGAAAACATAAATAATATTTTATATGGGCAGTTGCCTATTACACAAGTAACTTTAAATGCAAGAAAGCAGTGAGGAATGGACCGAGAAATACCGACCAAAGAAGTTAAGTGAAGTTGTGGGCAACGAGAAAGCAATAGAAGAGCTGAACTCGTGGGCTGATGGGGTCGCTAAGTCAAAGAAAGCAGTTATACTTCACGGACCGCCAGGCTGTGGCAAGACCTCCGCTGCGTATGCACTCGCTTCTGAGCGCGACTGGGAGGTTATAGAGCTTAACGCATCTGACCAGAGAAACGCAGGAGTGATAAGAAGTATAGTTGGACCCGCCAGTGCAAGCAATACGTTTAGCAAGGCGACACGGTTAATCATTTTGGACGAGGCGGACAATATTCATGGCAACGAAGATAGAGGTGGAACGAAAGCGATAACAGAGATAGTGAAACGAAGCACACAGCCAATAATTCTCATTGCTAATGATAAACTCGGAATGGGAAGAACGCTGTTACGTAACTGCAAGCTAATAAACTTCCAGAGGATAAAGTCGGGTACTGTTTTCCGTGTGCTAAAGGTGATAAGCAATGCAGAAGGGCTGGCTATAGAAGATGAAGTACTACTTATTATGGCCAAAGACGCTAGTGGCGATTTGAGATCGGCAATAAACGACTTGCTGGCTATTTCAATGTCTGAATTGAAGATAGAAGCAGGTAGCATAGCGACAGGGGGGAGAGATGTAGAAGAGGACATCTTTGCCGTATTGAAGAAGATTTTCGGTGGATACGGCATGTAAGAAGCTTTAACTTCGCTTTATGGTCTTGACAAGACGCCTGAGGAAAGCATACAGTGGATACACAAAAATTTTTCCTATCAACATAATGACAAAAGCTTTTTACATGGTTTGCAGTACCTTAGCATGGCGGACATGTTTTTAGGGCGCGCGAGACGTCGAGAGAATTTCAAGTTCTGGCGATATACGTCCAGTTTAATGGTTTGCGGCGTGCTTTCTGCAAAAGAGCTGCAGGCTGAGAAACGAGTGCCTCGATATTTCCGCTCGCCATGGCAGCGAGAGCAACGGACTGGAGAAAGTATCAAATCCATGCCGGTAAATGAGGATATAACAAAGAAAATAGCAGACTATTGCAGAGTGCCTGTGAGCTATGCACGATTCTTTATCGTCCCGTTTTTGACTTTTTTTTCCCCGCGACATGCAGAAGGCGACGGATATTACGGCAT
>CAZOEM010000156.1:0-6443 GCA_964578735.1 uncultured Halobacteria archaeon
TGGCTTCTTCTCCGTAATACCTGCCCTACCGGTTATCCCTATTTTTGTATTGGGTAATAATAACCCTTCCTCTTTCGCTATTCCCACCAACTCTTCCACAACACGTGCAGATACCTCGTCAATCACAGCCATAACATAGCTCATGCTCTCATCATGAAAGACCTCTTTGCCTATCTCCGCTATCTTGGGCAGGGCTGAGAGGTTGTCCCCAGCGTCAACACCTATCAGAGCAATATCGCTTTTTTCTGCAGCAGCTAAATTTATCGGTGACCCGCCAAAAAGTGTTCCTGTTTTAATTCGCTCTATTCTCAAGTGCTCCAGGACATCATCTGCATATCCCTTTACCACTTCCTTTTTTACTTTCCTCTTTGATTTATCTTCTGGGCAATCAAGTACGGAGGGGAATTTTTTCGATACTATAAGAGAAACAAAAGCATCTGGGATTGCGCCTGCTAAACCACAGAAACTACCTGTAACCCTGGAATATGGCAGTTGGTCATCGGTTATACGACCTGCAAGAGTAGTGCCAAAATCCAATGACAGAACGGGGTTTCGGTAGTCAACATCGAGCCATTTCGCCGCTTCCTTAAGCCCCGCAGTTACAAGCTCACCCTCCATTTCATTTGCTACTAAAGATTCTCCTGCAGGTGCTTCGTTACTGGTAACAGCGCCGTCGAAATATGTCTTCTCCATCTTCGAGAAATCTCTTAGCTCGGGAGGGATGTCATTTATTGTCATAGCCGAGATCATCTTCCGCGGTGGGACCCCGGCTGCCATGCAGCCATTAGCAAGAGCTTTTATTACGCCCTGCATCTCATCTATAGAAGAGAATCCCGCTGTTACTCCTGAAGACCGAACAACGAAATGTAAATCTGGAATGGTTATTCCAACGGCACTTGCGCATTCTTGTAGCGTCTCAGCCACTAACTTTGCAATAGAATCTTCAGAGAGTTCGACCATTGTTAAAGTATGACAAAAAGCAGAATCATGCGATAATGCTTCTCTTGTCATCCTGACCGCTTTATCTAAGATATATGTCTTCCCGCTTTTCAGGTCTGTCGCACTAATTATAGCTTTAGTGGTGCTGTTGCCAAGTTCAACACTAGCGACGATGAAGATAGGCTTTAACGTGAGATCGCCTCTTGAAAGGCGTAATATGAAAAATAAATCACTATAATTAACCTTCTGCGTCTTTAGCAGTTTCGGATGATGCTTTTTAAATAGCCCCATTATATCATTACTCCCTGTTACACTCTAAATATGTTATCCCCTTTACCTATTAATTAGTTCCTCCTTCTCGTATCTTATTATCTTAGAGGGATATAATGAAATAAAAATAGAAAAGCTTTTATAGTACTAACAACTCTAACCTATTTCATGGAACCAATAATAATGTTGTTTGCATGGATGCTATTGATAGTATTTTTAGCGTTGATAGCGTGCATGTTCGAGGACTTGGAGTCAGATACAGGATCGCAGAGCAATCCGAATTCGCAAGTGCAACTGGCACCACAGGTAGGACAGGTGAACAGGTTCTTCAACAAAGCGATTTCCGGTGAGGCACCGTCATATGCTATGTACTGTACCATCGCGGGAGTAGTAGCCTATGTGCTTTTATCAAAGGATGTAAATCCACTATTGGCGATACCAATAGGGGCACTAGTAGGCGAAGCAATTCACGTGATCTTTTCAGTCACGGCACATGTAGGCAGAACGGCGGCACAGAAGAGATTCGAGCAACCGATTTATCTAGACGTCCTATACGGGCATCTGCTGCCCATAATGACGCATGGATTTATGGCGACTTTGTGTATTACCGCCATAGCGTACATACAGAGCAATATAGGGTCTCTTTCGGGGATGCCAGCGTTGAACCATCCATTCGCTCTACCAATGCTCGGATTCATCTGGGGCATTACAGTGGGAGCAATAGGATCGTCTACCGGAGATATCCATTACGGAGCTGAGAGGGAGTTCCAGGATAGACCTTTCGGAGAGGGGAAGCGGGTAGTGTACCACGGCAAGATAACGAGATACGCAGATTGCGGTGTGAGGACACAAAAGGACATAGTGTACTTCTGTGCTAAATACGGAGGACCTGTTACGGGCTTGACCTTTGGTGTTATTATCCTGTTCGAGAATTGGAGGTCTCTTGTGGGAATGATGCTAAGCGGTTATTTACCGGGCGTACAAGCAACGGCAGGGAGTATGACAGCGATAATAGGTATCGGAGTGGGACTAGTGATAGGAATAGCACTGATAGTAGGAAACGTAGTGATAGTGAAATGGGCCAGAAAGAGATATGGACCCTTTGTAGGAGAATAGAAAAATGGACCCGATAATACTTTATATAGTAGCATGTGTATTAGTAGGAGGCGTGTTAGCAAGTCTGGGCGTCCATCTGTTACCTGTGGGTGGAGCACCAGCGGCAATGGCTACCGCAACGGGAGTTGCAACGGGAACAGTCATGCTCATGCTCGGAGCGGCGATGTGTGGGTTATTTACAGCGGCATCGGTGGCAACGTATACCAGTAATATATGGCTTGTAGCGCTATCCGGTGCTGTCGCTTCATGGCTAATGATGGGAGTCACCATGCTTCTGGCGAATCTACTGTATGTATTTGGAGCCGGTGTCGTTCCTGTTTCAGGCAGAGTAGACATGGACCCAATAACAAAGGAATCGCAGAAAGAGTACAAGACACCGCAATGTGATGGACATGGAGTACCAAATGTGAGCTTTATCTCTGGTATGATAGGTGCGTTGTTAGGTGGATTCGGAGGTGCACTAATGTACTTCGCACTGCTAAAATACGCTAATTTTGAGCCGACAATGGCTGGCGTAGCAGCAATGGGAATCTTCGTAGCCAATGCGATTATCGCCGCTTACAACATCGGAGGCACAATCGAGGGATTCCAGGACCCGAAGTTCAAGCGACTGCCAAAGGCGATACTCACTTGTGGCATTATCTCGCTATTAAGTGGTGTTCTTGTCTGGGTAGTAGCAAATATGGGAGGACTGATATTATGACCGTAGGTGGAGGACCAGTAGTAGAAGAGGAGAAGGCAAAAGGGTTCACATTCCCGCCTGATATAACACAGTTGGGGATCATATCAGCGATAATAGCAATAATAATAGTGATCATACCGGGATTGCCAGCGGTGGTAAAGGCAGTGGGTGTTATATTCGCCTTACTCTGGGGTACGGATTCTGTCCGGAAGACATCTAAATATGGGTTGGGAACCGGCGTCCCGTCCATAGGTGTGCTGGCAATGGGCTATGGTATTGTTGGTGCATTAGTGGGGATTGCTTTCACGAAGTATGGGAGCATAAGTGTAGGTCCACTGGAAGTGCAACCTGGGGTGTTAATAGGCGTAATAGTCATGGCTATTGTCGGCTTGATCTCAGGCGTGTTATCGAACAACGAGAAGATAATAGGGATGAAGATACCAGGCTTAGAACGAGGCATGACGGAGCTGGGAATGGCGGGGACACTCGCAATGTTACTTCAATTTTCTATCGTTGCGGGTTCGCTGAATTTCGATGTGGTAATAGAGAAAGCGATAAGCACCGGACTCATAGCGGTGATGTTCGTTCTCTCTATGATGGCGATGTTCCATCCGTATAACGCATGTTTAGGACCGGACGAGAGAAGACCAAGGACACTTATGGTCTCTATTGAAATCTCAGGGCTGCTGTGCATCATACTGGGAATTGCCTTGGCGGCAAACCCAACGTCAGCGCTGGGTATAGCAGATGGAATATCGCTGCTTATCTTTGGTGTGATAGTGTGGATAGTGTTCTTCGTAATGTTCGTAAAGACCGCTATGCGCGAGGCATATTCGACTGTTGGAACGGGGTTAATCAAGACAATAGAGTAAAAGAGGAGGTAAAAAAAGAACATGTTAGTAATAAATGAGAAATATGGCGTGGTGCTGGATTCCGACTCGCTTATAGTAGGAGTGAGCAGGCCGGGATTCTACAAAGTGAACCTATCGCCGATAGAAGAGCAAATAGTGGCAATGGAAGCTTCAGTAGATGACCTTCTCAATTGTCTTGACCCTTACAGTGGGTTCTTAATGTCGCAGCCACACAGAGAAGGAGCATTGAGTAAAGCAGGCTTCATAACTATGTTCGTGTTCGGCGTGATATTTGGCGTGTTAGCAGTGACACTAGCATTACTGAAGTTAGGAGGTGCATGAAATGGCAGAGAAGAAAGAGGTACCGGATGGATGGCCGCTCGTCACGGGTGACTATGAAGTTGACGACCCGGAGAGTTGTGTAGCAATATCGTCTACGGGGTCTTACTTCCATATAGAGAATCTGCGAGGAATTGCGATTCAGGGACCGGATAAGACAGAGAACATCGGGTTAGAGAAGATGATAACAAATATCATCTCCAATCCGAACATACGATTCCTCATAGTCGCCGGTGCGGAAGTGCCGGGGCATATAAGTGGCGCTTCTATGGCCGCACTGTGGAAGAATGGTATTGACCCCGACTCACATAAAATAATAGACACTCCGGGTGCGATACCATTCATAGAGAACCTGCCACGTGATGCGGTCGAGCGATTCAGGGCTCAGGTAGAAGTAATTGTGATGATAGGCACGGAAGACCCCGGGGCGATAATGGCGAAAGTGAATGAGCTGAAGGGTAGAGACCCAGGCGCTTATCCGGAAGACCCGATGATTGTGAAGGTAGGCGAAGAGGAAGTAGTGGGAGCACTGTTAGAAATGCCGTTAGCTATGCCCGCATCACCATACATGGAAGTAATAAATAAAGCAGCGACAGATATTTGCTATAAGACGCAGTTGATTGCAAGGGACCAGAAATTATCGTCTGGGCTCGCTGCGAATGCGATTCTTGGTATGCTGGCGGGACTGATAGTAGTAATAGTATTTCTCCTGCCGCTTATATACTGGGCTTTAATATACGGAGGTGGGACCTAAATGGCAAAAGTAATACAACAAACGCCGGAAACGGCGGTAATAACTGCGAGGATAGAAGACTTAAGGAAGTCCATAACACTCATAGGCAAGGATTCGAGGTACGCTGCCGGACTCTGGGTAGGATTCATAAAAGGGTTGGCAATCGGGTTATTTGTGAGTCTGCTTCTCGCCGGACTCAAATATGTGCCCCTTGTGCCAGGTGTGACATAAAAGAAAGGAGAAGAAAAGAATGGGCGAAGAGGAAAAAGCAGAGGAAGAGCTGGAAGTGGAGATCAAGAAGGAAGTAGAAGCAGAGGTGCTGGAGAAATTGGAAGAGGAACTGAAAGAGTTAGCAGTTCCTGTTGCTATAACTCCGCCAGAGCACACGAAACTAATGGGTAGATTAGCGGCGATGGACGAGAAGGTGGAATTTGTCACGGGCGAACTAGCGCAGAGGCAGGGCGAGAAGATGGGCTTTGCAGTTGGTCTTTTGTATGGTCTGATAGTAGGAATACTAATATATGTGCTTTTCTTGATAGATCCGCAGATAGGAACATATATAGAATCGAACATAGATACGATAAAAGCTCTAATGGGTGTGTAAATAGGAAAAGGAGGACAGAAAAAGATGTTTGTATTTGATAGGAAACAGGATATATATAATATAGGTGGAGTGAAGGTAGGGGGACAGCCGGGCGAGTGCGCAACTGTTCTTTGCGGTACGATATTTTACGCAAAGCATTATCTGGTTGAGGATGCGGAAAAAGGTATATTCGACAAGAAAGCGGCGGAAGACGTGCTAAATAAGCAGGATGAGTTTTCTGACTTAACAGGGAATCCATGCATGATGCAGATATTCTCTGAATCGTCAGAGGCAATGGAGAAAGAGATCGCGTTCTGTACAGAGGTAAGTGACACGGCTTTCTTGATTGACTCGACTGTGGCGGACGCGAAGATAGCGGGGCTAAAGTATGTGGATGAAGTGGGATTGTCAGAAAAAGCGGTGTACAACTCGATAAATGTATCTTGTTCACCGGAGGAGCTGGAAATAATCGGTGATTCCAAACTGGAAGCAGCGATTATACTGGCGTTCAATCCGAAAGATTCGACGGTAGCAGGGAAGATAGACCTGTTAGAGACAGGAGCAGGAACCTTTGATAAAGGCTTGATACCTCTTGCACGGGATTTGGGCATAACGAAACAAATGTGTGATCCGGCGACACTGCCCATAGGTGCAGGGGTTGGATCATCCGTTGCATCAGGCTTTGTCGTCAAATCGAAATTTGGTGTTGCAGTGGGATTGGGTATCCACAATGCACCGTCTGCATGGACATGGTTGAAGACGTTCCGGAAGGAGCATGCGACAAAAGGAGCCGGTGGCTGGGAAGGACTCGGCGCAGATGTGTTTCACATCTGTGACATAGGCTCTAATGTCATTCCGGTAATAGCAGGACAGGATTTCGTGCTCTACGGACCAATAGAGCATGCACCGACTGTGTTCCCGCTGGTTGGC